>JBJHAY010000184.1:0-7532 GCA_050485205.1 Gammaproteobacteria bacterium | reverse complement strand
TGACGACGCCCGGGAAAACGCTTCAAAGCGGGGGGAAGGGGGGACCGCTCCCTGGCTTACAATATTCGTGGGCGCTGAGAGGGAAAACCGATTCTGTGGTTCTGGAAGTGTTGAGCTCTGTTTGAGCGCCGAGCTCAATCAAGAGGTAAGTCCACCCAAGTGCAACTGCCAGCTACGCCAACTGACGTGCAACAGCACTGAAGCTGGAAGGCTGAGTCCCGGGTAGGGACGAGAGGGGCGTATGAGGCCATGGATGGCCTCATCCGAGCTCACAGGGATGTGCTCGATGCGTCCCTGAACGGCCCTACCCGGGACTCGGCCCTAGCCACTAATTTTGCATCACAGCATGAACCACTGAACCTGAACCACTGGATCTGGGACTCGGCCCCAGCCACAAACCTTGCATCACAGCCAGGGCCACAAAAACCTACATCACAGCACAAGCCACTGGTTTCCCGACACAAGTGCCACTGAGTAGCAAACAAAGCACCAGCCACTGAACCTAGGTGGAGCCACTGGTCGCGCTCCTACAGGGGAGAGTCAGCCGTGGCAGTGGCCAAACAGCCACGACCGTGGGATTTCAGTCGCGCTGCTTGAGTTTCTTGAGCCTGCTGATCCGCAACATCTGCCCCGCCACCCAGGTCTTTTGCAGAATCTGGAAGGTCTCCCGCGGCATCCCCTCCGGCAGGTCCACCAGACTGTGATCCTCAAAGATCTTGATGTGGCCGATGTATTCGCTGTCCAGCTCCGCCTCGTTGGCAATGGCGCCGACGATGTTACTGGGCTTCACCCCATGCTTGTGGCCCACTTCCACCCGAAAGGTTTCCATCGGGATATCGGCCACCTTGCGCAGACGTGGCCGCTTGGTTTCATCCCTCACCTCGGCCTTGTCCCGTTCCTTCTTCTTGCCACGGCGCTCCTTGCCCTCCGGGGGCATTGTCGGCGCCTCGCGGCGGGCACGGGGAGGTGAGGGAGGAGTCATGTCCTCGCTGCTGGCACCTTGGCTGGAGGGCATCAGCATGGGCCTGCTGCCCTGAAGCATCTGCGCCAGAGCGGCGCCTATCTGTTCGGCCGGGACTTCCAGCTCGCGTCGGCATTCGTCGATCAATGCCAGTTGCGCGCTCAGATCCTCCGAGGCGAGGACTTGCCTCAGCTGCTGTTTGAACAGGGTGACACGGCGATTGTGGATGGTTTCCGCAGTGGGCAGCGTCATCTGCTGCATTGGCTGGCGGCTGGCCTTTTCGATGGCGCCCAGCAGCCGCCGCTCCCGGTAGGTGACGAACAGAATGGCTTCGCCACTGCGCCCAGCGCGGCCAGTGCGGCCGATGCGGTGGATGTAGGACTCGGTGTCGTAGGGGATGTCGTAGTTGATCACATGACTGACCCGTTCCACATCAAGGCCACGGGCTGCCACGTCGGTGGCAATTAGGATGTCGAGCTTGCCGCTCTTGAACTGGCTCACCGTCCGTTCCCGCAGATTCTGCGCCATGTCACCGTTGATGGCAGTGGCCAGGTGGCCGCGGGCCTGGAGTTTTTCCGCCAATTCCACGGTGGTGGTCTTGGTGCGCACAAAGATGATGATGCCCTCGGCTTCCTCGGCTTCCAGAATTCTGGTCAGAGCATCCAGTTTCTGGCGGTGATCCAGCAGGCAATAGCGTTGATTGATAGTGGCGGCAGTGGCGGTGGCCTGGCGGATGGTGATTTCCGCGGGCTCTCGCAAGTGATTGTGGGCGATACGGCGCACGTCCGGCGGCACCGTGGCGGAGAACAGTGCCACCTGGCGTTGTGCCGGGGTCTGTTCCAGAATCCACTCCACGTCTTCAATGAAGCCCATGCGCAGCATTTCATCAGCCTCGTCGAGCACCACGGCAGAGATTTTCTCCAGACTCAAACTGCCACGGCGCATGTGGTCCATGACCCTGCCCGGGGTGCCGACGATGACCTGGGGACCGCGTTTGAGCTGACGCAACTGACTGGGATAGTCCTGGCCACCGTAGATGGGCAGCACGTGGAAGTCCTTGAGGTAGCGGGCATAGCTTTGAAAGGCCTCGGCCACCTGGATTGCCAGTTCCCTGGTGGGAGCCAGAACCAATACCTGGGGGTGTTTCGCCTTGAGGTCGATGCGGTCGAGAATCGGCAGGGCAAAGGCACCGGTCTTGCCAGTGCCGGTCTGGGCCTGGCCCATCAGGTCACGGCCCGCCAGCAACGGCGGAATGGCCTCGGCCTGGATCGGCGAAGGGGTTTCATAACCCACGTCCTGGATTGCCTTCAGAAGGGGTGCGCTGAGCTTGAGGTCGCTGAAACTCAGCGCCTCGTCGGGGGTATTGCCGGACATTGAAAGTTCCTGGTCGGTCGGCTTGCCCCGCTGGGGCCGTCTTTGGCCAGGAAGTAGGGGTGTGCCGGAATTAGAGGGGGCGGATTATAGCGGGGAATGCCGGCATTGGCCACGGGTTATTCCACACCCGCGGGCTCTGTTGGTGCAGGGCTTGTGTTGCCGGGCTGCGAAAACCTCATTATTTGAATAACAAGGGCACATAGCGGGCCACAATGGCATCCCAGCTCAGCGAATCCACAAAGGCCCCGGCATTGGCCACCAACTGTTGCCGGGTTGCAGGGTCCAACAGCAGCAGGGCGGTGGCGGCCGCGATCTCGGCGTAATCATCCAGTATCAGCGCATGCTCGCCGTGAACCACGGGAATGCCTTCGATGCCCTTGGCGGTGCTGATCACGGGAATGCCGGCGGCAAAGTAGTCGAGAATTTTCATGCGGGTACCGCCACCCTGCAACAGGGGCACCACCGCCAGATCTGCACTGGGCAGCACGTGTTCCAGTTTGTCGACACTGCCGATGAAGTGGATGTGGGGGTGTAGGGGGCTTGCCGGTGGCTGGCTGCCGATGGCCAACACCGAGACTTTCAGGCCACGGGCTTGCAAGCGTGGCAGGATCTCGTTGGCCATGACGGTCATGGCTTCCAGATTGGGGGGATAGCTGTAGGGGCCATGATAAACCAGTACCCTGTGATCAGGCGGCAAATTGTAAAGTGAATGCAAGTTCTGCTTGCCGGCCTGGCGGAAGCCTGTCAGGTCAACCCCATGAGGGATGGTGTGGAGTTTGCGCGGGTCCACGCCATCCTGGCTCAGTATGGTCCGGTCCTGATCAGACACCGTGATGACGGCATCGGCATGGGCCGCCATGGTCAGTTCCACCTGCTTCAATGACTGATAGCCCAGCTCACTCAAGCCGGGTACCTGAGCCTTGATGCGCTCATACTCCACATTGTGTTCCACCAGCACCACGCGGCCGCCGAAGATGGCGCGGCTCACCCGGCAAGGTTTCACATAGGCCGGAAATTCCGCCAGCCAGGCGCCAATGGGAAAGCGCGTGCTGAGGTACAGCGTGCGCAGGGTATAGCTGATGTCGGTGAGCGGAAAGTAGAGAAAGGCGTTGCTGGCCGGCAGGCCTTTCAGCAGCAGACGCAGCAGGCCGATGGGGCGTGGCAGTCCCAGCCAGCGCAGCCAGCCAGGGTAGGCGTGGGTGGTCATTTCGCCATTCTGGAACTCGAAGTATTCACGGCGGCTGTCAGTGGCAAGCCAAACCGTGATTCCCGTGCGTGACAAGGCTTCGGCGGTGCGCACGATCTTGACCGCGGCACCATGGTTGGTGGGGAACAGATCCGGGCGGGTCACCATCAACACTTGGTTGGCGGGTGCGGGACGGCGACGGGCAAACAGTAGTTGGTAGCATTCCTTGAGCACATGCCGCAGTTTTCCTTCATGGCGCGCCGGCATGGAGGAAGGCGCGGCCGTGCCGAGCAGGTTCAATTTCTGGCGTGGCGCCTTTGTCGGCGCGGCCAGGTAGTCCAGGAGTGGCTGGATGCAATGGCTGTACTGGAATATGTGGTTAACCAAGTTTCTGACGCCTTCGGCCTTGTCCAGCACTACCTGGGGATTGGCGCGAATCGATTCCAGCACCGCTTGCAGGTGAGCTGGGGATTCGATCAGCCATCCGGCATCATGGTCGCGGATCATGGTGGCGGCCGGCAGCCAGTCATTCACCAACACCGGCAGCCCCGCCTGCAAATATTCCATCATTCGGAAGGAATGGCTGAACTCCCGTTCCGGATTGCGTTGGCACAGCTCGATGCCGATGTGGCAGCCGGCCAGGATGCTGCGCATCTCGGTGTGACTGACCAGCGTGCTGTGGCGGGCTTGCGGTTGGTCGGTATCACCGCCGCCTGGATAAGGGCCAGAGAGTTGGCGCAAGCACAATGTCGGATCTGCGGAAGCGCTGGCCTCGATCACACGAAGGTAATCACCTGATTGGCGCCAGGGCCAGTCCACCCCGGCATTGATCAATACCAGGGGTGACAGCGTGGTATTGATGTCTCCAGCTGGTGCGCTGGCGGCAATGGGTACCAGGGAAATCGGGGTGCGTTCGCGGCAGTCGAAGCCGCACAACAGAAGCAGCGTGACCAGGGCGTCATGTTGGCGTTGATTGCCCACCAGGAAGTGATCCGCTTTTGGCAACAGGCTCAGCAGTTGCCGTGCTTCATGTTCCAGTTCTCCGCTGCCCTGGTACATGGCCTCCAGCAGCCGTGGCGCGATGAAGTCCAGTACCACGGGGACATCGGTTGGCGGCAGATGGGACAGCAGGCTCCAGTAGTTCACCAGAATCAAGTCGGGTTGGAACAAAGATATCTGCAGGCGTAGTGCTTCCGGTGACTCGTAGAAGCCGTTTTTCTCACCGCGATGATCAGCCGGAAGAGGGGCAAGTGCCTTGATTTCATGGCCCGCTGTCGCCAGTGCCTGGCGCAAGCCGGCATCGCGCACCTGGCCGCCGGTGACAGGGCGGCTGGGGTCCAGGGGTGGATGCAGGCTGAGGTAGAGCAGTTTCATGAGCATGGTCATTTTGGCAAATGCGCAATGTTGGTGCCCATGACCGAGGGTGTCAAGTGATTAGCCCGGCACATCCGGGCTAAGGAACCTCTGAATAAGTAATGCTGGGTAAATATAGGGCTGATGGATGCCCGCAGCACGCGCCGGCTCATGAGGCATGCCGATAGACTCCCAAGGCCTCGGATAGGCGATGCGCCTGGAATTTGAGGTTGCCCGCAGCCGCGGCACTCTGCCTGACCAGTGCCGCATTGTGTTGCGTAGCCTCATCCAGATGCGATACCGCTTCCACGATCTGTTCGACGCCATTGGCCTGCTCGCCGCTGGCCAGAGTGATTTCGCTGACCAGTCCCGTCACATCCTTCACATGACGCATGATGGCGGCCATTCGTTCTCCTGCTTGGGTCACAAGCCCATGACCGTTCTCAACATTCTGGACACTTTGCGTGATCAGTTCCTTGATCTCCTTGGAGGCATCAGCGCTTCTTCTGGCCAAGGCACGGACTTCCTCTGCAACTACTGAGAAGCCCTTCCCTTGTTCACCAGCACGGGCTGCTTCGACAGAGGCATTGAGGGCAAGAATGTTGGTCTGGAAAGCAATGCTGTCCATGACGTTGATGATTTCCGCTATCTTGCGCGCGTTGCCAGTGATTTCGTCCATGATCCTTACCACGTCATCCACAGCTTCATTACCCTTGTCGGCGGCATCGCTGGCCCTGCTGGCCAGTTTGCTGGCGGTGCCGGAATTCTCGGTGTTCTGCTTGACGGTAGCATTGAGTTGCTGCATTGCAGCGGCAGTCTGCTCCAGATTCGCCGCTGATTGTTCGGTACGCCCCGCAAGATCGTCACTGCCCTGAGCTATCTCATGGCTGGCATGATTGATGCCTGACACCTGGGCTGCAACATCATCGACCAAGGCCTTGAGATTGAGACCAGCCTGATTCACCGCACGCATGATCAAACCGATCTCATCGACTCTGTTGAATCCGCTCATTTTCGAGGGAGAGCCAGAAGCAACACTTTGCGCGGCGACCATGATCTGATCGAGCGGTGCCGCAATTTGTCTTGTAAGCCAGAAGTAGGCTACAGATGCCGCCGCTGTTGTGGTGGCAGCCACCAGCGGTAGCTTGCCGGCATTCTCCAATTGCAAAGCAAAAGGCAGGCAGGCAAGCAATGGCCCAATGGCGAGTGCGAGGAGCATGCGGGCTCGTACCGTGATCACTTGTAGAATGGAAAGCCAATGCCAGATACCAGTGCGTATGATCAAGCCCTGATGGAAGCGAATGCCCTTGGCCTTGCCGTCACGGAATGATCTATAGAGCCCTTCAGTTGCTTCTATTTCCTCGCGCGTAGGTTTGGTGCGGACTGACATGTAGCCATGTACCTTGCCATCCCTGATCATGGGGGTGGCATTGGCCCTGACCCAGTAGTGGTCACCGTTCTTTCTTCTGTTTTTTACCAGGGCAGTCCAGGTATTTCCCTGCTTGAGTGTTTCCCACATGTCGGCAAATGCTTCGCGTGGCATGTCTGGATGGCGAACGATATTGTGGGCTTGCCCGACCAGGTCCTCCAGTTCAAAGCCACTGACATCGACAAAGGCCGGGTTGGCATAGACGATATGGCTGGAAGTGTCCGTGGTGGACATCAAGGTGGCATCCTCGGCAAATGGGTATTCCTTCTGTGTGACGGGCAGATTCGTGCGCATGACAAGACCTCGTATGGCTGGGACTTGCCCGAATGTTGCGCCAGTTTTCCTGTTGATCTGGTCTGGAAGGAGCTTGCTGCGGAATGCTGGTGCTATCCGGGCTGGTGACTATTGTTGCCAGACGCACAGTAATTGCCGCCTGGGTGATTAGCATATCGGCGGCTGGATTTTATTCTTTACTATAATTTTCTATATTTGTCTGTTCGTTATTTAATGTATGTGGATAGCACTTTTATTGCTGATATTTATACATTTATGCGCTTTGCTGACTGCGACAAGGAATAGCTTGGTTCTGTGGTCAGGCCCTTGGCATGGTGGAAAGGGTTATCGGGTCACTCATCCAGCTTGGGTTGCAGTGACAGGCCTCCCAGATTTGCGGATGCCGGGTCTCCCTCGGCCAGGGAGACCTTGAGCCGCAGGTTGTTCTTTGAGTCGGCGTTCTTGAGTGCTTCTTCGAGGCTGATGCGGCCTGATTTGTAGAGATCATAGAGAGCGGAGTCGAAGGTTTTCATGCCCTGGTTTTCCGACTTCTCCATCACTTCCTTGATTTCTTCGATCTTGCCGTTCTTGATCAGCTCCGCCACCCTCGGCGTGCCCAGCAGAATCTCGATGGCGGCGGCGCGCTTGCCGTCCACGGTGGGAATCAGACGCTGGGAAACGAAACCGCGCAGGTTGAGGGAGAGATCAAGAAAGAGTTGCTTGTGGCGCTCCTCGGGGAAAAAGTTGATGATGCGGTCCAGGGCCTGGTTGGCATTGTTGGCGTGCAGGGTGGAAAGGCACAGATGGCCGGTTTCGGCGAAGGCCAGGGCATGCTCCATGGTTTCCCGCGTGCGGATTTCTCCGATCAGAATCACGTCGGGAGCCTGACGCAGGGTATTTTTCAGTGCTTCTTCATATGAGTCGGTATCAACCCCCACCTCGCGCTGATTGACGAT
>JBJHAY010000183.1:0-7536 GCA_050485205.1 Gammaproteobacteria bacterium | reverse complement strand
ACGCAGGGCTTCGTTGAAACCATGGGTATCACGGTGCACCTCGCGCTGGTTGATCAGGGACTTCTTGCTCTCATGCACAAATTCGATGGGATCTTCGATGGTGAGGATGTGGTGGTATTGATTGGTGTTGATGTAGTCGATCATCGCCGCCAGCGTCGTGCTCTTGCCCGATCCAGTGGGACCTGTCACCACTACCAGGCCCCTGGGATTGTCGGCAATCTTTCTGAACACATCGCCCATGCCCAGTTGTTCCATGGACAGCACGGTGGAGGGAATGGTGCGGAACACCGCCGCCGCGCCGCGGTTCTGCACGAAGGCATTGACCCTGAAGCGGGCCAGGTTGGGAACTTCAAAAGAGAAATCGCACTCCAGGTTGGCTTCGTAGTCCTTGCGCTGCTTGTCATTCATGATTTCATAAATGAGGCCGTGCACTTCCTTGTGGTCCATGGCCGGCACGTTGATGCGGCGGATGTCGCCATCGACGCGGATCAGGGGCGGCATGCCCGCGGTGATGTGCAGGTCCGAGGCTTTCTGCTGCACACTGAAGCTGAGAAGTTCCTGAATATTCATAGTGTTTGTTTACCTCTTATAATTCGCCCGCGAACAGGATGAAGGTTGACCAAGGCATGATGACGAACATTGCGCAAAATCTCCAGCGCGTTCAACAACGCATACTTCAGTTTGAGCAACGCCATGGCCGCGAGCCAAACAGTGTGCGCCTGATCGCGGTGAGCAAGACTCACGGCATTGAGCAAGTGCGCGAGGCGGTCGCCGCCGGCCAGCATGATTTCGGCGAGAATTATGCCCAGGAGGCAGTGGACAAGATTCAGGCTCTGTCCGGCACCTCCCTGTGCTGGCATTTCATCGGACCACTGCAATCCAACAAGACCCAGCTTATCGCCGCCCATGTGGACTGGGTACACAGCGTGGACCGGGGAAAAATTGCCCGCCGCCTCAGCGAGCAGCGGCCGCCGCACCTGCCGCCGCTGAACCTGTTGTTGCAGGTAAACGTCAGCGGCGAAGCCAGCAAGTCCGGGCTGGCTCCGGCCGACTTGCCAGAACTCGCGGATGTGGTTGCCGGACTGCCCAGGGTGGTACTCAGGGGCCTGATGGCGATTCCAGCACCCGAGACTGATTTCGACAGGCAACGACAGGCCTTCCGCATTCTCGCCCAGGCTCGGGATGAGCTTGTGGCCCGGGGCCACAACCAGTGCCTGGAACTCTCCATGGGCATGAGCCAGGACTTCGAGGCCGCCATCGCCGAGGGCGCCACCATGGTTCGCATCGGCACCGATATCTTTGGGCCCCGCCTGTAGCGACCAATCCGTGTCGCCTGCAGGGCATGCTGCTACAGTGGCTTGCTGCATGGCATGGTCGCCTGCGGGGCAGGCTCCTACAGTTATGGCTTGGCTTGCGCTACAATGGCGCCCTTCATCAATCGAGCGGACCTTTCATTTTGATAGATGCCACCATTGCCTTCATCGGCGCCGGTAACATGGCCAATGCACTGATCCGAGGGCTTATTGCCCACGGCCTTGCCCCCGATCGCCTCTGGGCCGCGGACACCGACCCCGACAAACTCAACGCCCTGGAACTGGAATGCGGCATCAATACCCTGGCCGATAACCACGAACTGGTGCAGTTGGCTGACGTTGTGGTATTGGCGGTCAAGCCCCAAGTGGCCGCCGCGGTAGTGGCCGATCTGAAGCAGGATCTGCAAATCCGCCAGGTACTGCTGTTGTCCGTGGCCGCCGGTATCACCCTGGACAGCCTGCAAGCCTGGAGCCATCCCAATCAGGCCATCGCCCGTTGCATGCCCAATACGCCGGCCCTGGTGCTGAGTGGCGCCAGCGCCCTGTTTGCCAACGCCGCCACCAGCGAATCCCAGCGCCAACTGGCCCAGGACATCATGGGGGCAGTGGGTAGCGTGACCTGGCTGCGCGATGAGAACGAAATGGACGCGGTCACCGCCCTGTCGGGCTCGGGCCCGGCCTACTTCTTCCTGCTGATGGAAGCAATGCAGGAAGCAGGGGTGGCCCTTGGGCTGGAGCCTGCCACGGCCAGCTCACTGTGCCTGCAAACCGCCCTGGGCGCCGCCAAGCTGGCTATGGGCAGCGATGTGGATGTGGCCGAGTTGCGACGCCGGGTAACCTCACCCGGCGGCACCACCGAGGCCGCGATACTACAGTTTGAAAGCGAGGAGTTCCGCGCTATAGTGGCCCGCGCCCTGGACAAGGCCGCCGCCCGCTCGCGGGAAATGGCCCAAACCCTCGGCAAAACCCTGTAAGATTTTGGCGCGGGCCTGGCCCGCCGCCACAGGGAATATCTATCTGGAGATGAGATTTTGGACCAGGCATTACTACTGATCATCAGGACCATCGGCAGCCTCTATCTGTTACTGATCCTGGCGCGCTTCCTGCTGCACGCCGCTGGCGCTGATTTCTACAACCCGGTGTGTCAGATGATCGTCAAGGCCACCGGCCCTGGCCTGCGTCCCTTTCGCAAGATCATTCCCGGCTTCCGCCGTCTCGACTTTGCCGCGCTGATGTTCGCCCTGGTATTCAACTTTCTGATGACCGCCTTGATGATTACTGTTGCCGGCTTCAATCTGCCCGGCCTTGGCGTGATATTGAGCTGGTCCCTGGTGGGTGTGCTGGGCTTCACCCTCGACATCTATTTTTACGGCCTGCTGATCTCCATCGTCGCCAGCTGGCTGGCACCCCACAGTGGCAACCCTCTACTGCTGGTGGTGCAGCAGATGCTGGAGCCGATCCAGTCCCTGTTCCGCAAGGTGATCCCCCCCATGGGCGGACTGGACTTCTCGCCCATTTTCATTTTCCTGGTGATCCAGGTGCTGGAAGTCATGCTGGTGCAAAGTTTCGTGCAGGGTTTGCGCCTGCCCCGGCAACTGGTTCTCGGTGTCTGAGACAGGCCACACCATGCCCAAGCACATTCCGCCTGATTCCGTTGGCATCGTCAGCCCGCAACGCATCCACTTCGATGAGCCCTTGACCCTGCGCAGTGGCAACGTCATCCCACATTACGACCTGATGGTGGAAACCTACGGCCAGCTCAATGCCGACAACAGCAACGCCATTCTGATCTGCCATGCCCTCAGCGGTGATCACCACGCTGCCGGCTACTACAATGCCGATGACGACAAGGAAAAACCCGGCTGGTGGGACTGCTGCATCGGCCCCGGCAAGGCCTTTGATACCAACAAGTTCTTCGTGGTCTGCCTCAACAACCTGGGTGGCTGCGCCGGCAGCACTGGCCCTTCTTCCATCAATCCCGAGACCGGCAAGCCCTTCGGCCCGGATTTTCCCATCATCACGGTGCGCGACTGGGTCAACAGTCAGGCACGCCTGGCGGACTACCTGGGCATCGACAAGTGGGCGGCGGTGATCGGCGGCAGTCTTGGTGGCATGCAGGTGATGCGCTGGGCCATCAGCTATCCCGAGCGCCTGCGCAATGCCATCATCGTTGCCGCCACCCCCAAGTTATCGGCCCAGAATATTGCCTTCAACGAGGTGGCGCGCCAGTCCATCATCAGCGACCCGGACTTCCACAATGGCCGCTATTTCGATCACGGCACCTACCCCAAGCGCGGCTTGATGCTGGCGCGCATGGTGGGCCACATCACCTATCTTTCCGAAGCCGCCATGCGCGACAAATTCGGCAAGGAAGGGCTGCCCGGCAACCTGGGGCGGGATCTGCGCACCGGCAAGCTGAGCTTCGGCTTCGACGTCGACTTCGAGGTGCAGAGTTATCTGCAATACCAAGGCAAGCGCTTCTCCAGCCGCTTCGATGCCAATACCTACCTGCTGATCACCAAGACCCTGGACTACTTCGATCCGGCGGTGGACTACAATGGCGACCTGAGCAAGGCCTTCGAGCCCAGCCAGTGCCGCTTCCTGGTGGTTTCCTTCAGCAGTGACTGGCGCTTCCCACCGGAGCGCTCCCGCGAGATCGTCAATACCCTGCTGAAGGCCAGAAAGTCCGTAAGCTACATGGAGATCGAGGCCGATGGCGGCCATGATGCCTTCCTGCTGCCGATTCCCCGCTACATCGAAGGACTGAAAGCTTACATGTCCAGCATCGAAGCCGAGATCAACCAGGGAGGCACGCCAGCATGATGCGGCCCGATCTGGAAATCATCAAGCAATGGATAGAGCCCGGCAGCCGCGTGCTCGACCTGGGCTGCGGTGACGGTGCCCTGCTGGGCGCGCTCAAGCAGGAAAAACACATCCATGACTGCGGCCTGGAAATCGACAGTGCCCAGATTAACATTTGCCTGCGTAACGGCATCAACGTCATCGAGCAGGACTTGGACAAGGGCCTCGGCAATTTTGAAACGAAGAGTTTTGATACCGTGGTGCTGGCCCATACCCTGCAAGCGGTGGAACGTCCCGATGAGTTGGTGGAAGACATGCTGCGGGTTGGCAGCAACTGCATCATTACCTTTCCCAACTTCGGCTACTGGCGCTACCGGCTCTATTTGACCCTGCGTGGACGCATGCCGGTGTCGAAGAGCCTGCCCTATGAGTGGTACGATACCCCCAACATCCATTTCTGCACCATCGATGATTTCGACAAATTGTGCAGGGATCGCAATATCAAGGTGCTGCACCGCACAGTGGTGGACCAGCACTACCGCGGCACCACCTTGATGAACTTGTGGCCCAACTTGTTCGGCATGACCGCCATCTACCACATCAGCCGGTAAGGCGTCTGCCCAGGAGGTTCCAATGCCCAGTCTCTTCCAGGCTTTTCAGCAATTATGCCGCTATGGGCGCCGCCTTTCCGTCCCTGCCCTGCCTGCACCAGGAAAGACTTATACCTGGCACCTGCCGCGAGTGCTGCTGGTCTTGTTGGCGCTGCTGTCCGGCCATCTGGCGCAGGCCGAACAGTCGATTGAATTCGGCGACTATACCGTGCACTTCATTGCCGTCAACAGCACATTCCTGGAGCCCGATATCGCTCGTCAATATGGCATCACCCGTGGTGAGCGCCAGGCCTTCCTCAACATTTCCGTGCTGCGCAAGCTGGACGACGACAAGACCGAGGCGGTGCGCGCCCGGCTCACCGGCGTCAAGCGCACATTGCTGGGCCAGCGTGACCCCATCCGCTTCATGGAGGTCCACGAGGGCCAGGCCATTTACTACATTGGCCCCTTCGAGTTTTCCAATGCCGAGCAGATTCATTTCGATGTGGACATCCAGGTGGAAGGGGAAGCGCGCAGCCATACCCTGTCCTGGGACACCCGCATGTACGTGAACTGATCCGCGCCACAACAACAGGCTGTCGCGGGCAGGGCCCGCTCCTACAGGTAGAACGTGATGCGCAGTATTGTGCTTGCCAGCGGCAACCGCAAGAAACTCAAGGAACTCCAGGCCATTCTTGCCGACATGCAACTGACACTGGTGCCACAAACCGGACTGGACATTCCAGATGCGGTGGAGGACGGCCTCAGTTTCGTGGAAAACGCCATCATCAAGGCACGCCATGCCAGTCGACTCAGCGGACTTGCCGCCATCGCCGACGACTCCGGCCTGGAAGTGGACGCCCTGCGCGGCGCCCCCGGCATTTATTCAGCCCGCTTCGCCGCCACCAGCCAGCACGGCAACAGTGGTGACGAAGCCAACAATCGCAAACTCCTGGCGCTGCTGCGGGATGTGCCGGAAAGCCAACGCACCGCACGCTTCCAGTGTGTCATTGCCTTCATGCGGCACGCCGACGACCCCATGCCCTTGATCTGTCAGGGCACCTGGGAAGGGCGCATTCTGTTGGCACCAGTGGGGGAAGGTGGTTTCGGCTATGACCCTCTGTTTTACGTGCCCACCCACGACTGTGCCTCGTCCCAATTGCCGGCCGAGGAAAAAAACCGCATCAGTCACCGGGGACAGGCACTGCGTCAGTTGATCCAGCACTTGTCCGCCATGACCGCGGCCGCGGCGCAAACCACGTGAACCGTCACCAGCACACGCCATCCACGGACATGCAGCGGTCAAGCACAGAATCCGCACAAGCCGTGCCCACTCCGGCTGCGGCACCATCTGAAGTCCCTCCAGCGCCTGGGCGTGCCTCCCCACTCGCCCTGCCACCGCTTTCCCTGTACATCCACATTCCCTGGTGCCTGAAAAAATGCCCCTACTGTGATTTCAATTCCCACCAACTGCGGGGCGAGGCGCCGGAGCAGGACTATGTGGACCGGCTGCTGGCGGACCTGCGCCATGACCTGCCCCTGAGCCAAGGCCGCAGACTCGACAGCATTTTCATTGGTGGTGGCACCCCGAGCCTTTTTTCCCCCGCTGCTTTCGCCCGCCTTCTGGATGAAACAGCGCGACTGATCACCTTTGCGCCAGACATCGAAATCACCCTGGAAGCCAATCCCGGCACGTTCGAACAGCACAAGTTCAGGGGCTTCCGCCAGGCCGGCATCAACCGCCTCTCCATCGGCATCCAGAGTTTCGATCCATTGATGCTGCAACGCCTGGGCAGGGTTCATGACGGCGAAGAAGCCCTGCGCGCCACCCGTATCGCCCGCGACGCTGGCTTCGACAACATCAATCTGGACCTCATGTTCGGCCTGCCGGGCCAAACCACTGACGCCGCATTGGAAGACCTGGCCCGCGCCATCGCCTGCGAGCCCCGTCACCTGAGCTGGTATCAACTGACCCTGGAGCCCAACACCGAATTCCACCGCTTCCCCCCCGAGCTGCCCGCCGACGACAGCATCCACGCCATGCACGAGGCCGGGCGTGGGCTGCTGAGTCGGCATGGATTCAGCCAGTACGAAGTCTCCGCCTACGCCCGGGGCCACAGCCGCTCGCGCCACAACTGCAACTACTGGGAATTCGGCGACTACCTGGGGATCGGCGCCGGTGCCCACGCCAAGCTCACCGACCTGGCCAGCGGCCAAATCCTGCGCCTGCGCAAAACCCGCCAGCCCGCGCACTACCTGCAACGCCACAGTGACTTCAGCGCGGAAACCAAGGCCGTCCCCACCAATGAATTGGCCCTGGAATTCATGATGAACGCCCTGCGCCTGCGCGATGGCGTGCCAGCCGCCTGGTTCCCGCAACGCACTGGTCTCTCCCTGGACAGCATCGCGCCGCAACTGCAAGCCTTGCGGGGGCGTGGCTGGCTGCAGGCATCCGAGGAGCGTCTGGCGCCAAGCAGCCAGGGCTTCCAGTTTCTCAACGAAGTCCTGGTCAACTTCGTTTAACTCTACAGCTCGCCTCCCCGAGGCCCCACTATCCCCTGCACTAGCCCCCCTCTAGGCGCAAGCCGTGCTCGCGACTGGTGGTTCTTGCTGGCTTCAGTGGCTTATTCTGTGATGCAAGTTTGGTGGTTTGTCTGTTATGCAGGATTAGTTGCTTGGCCGTGCATCGGGGGGCTCATAACTTCAGCGCTGTTGGGCTTGGATTTGCCGTAGCAAAAGGTCCGTACTTTCAGTGCTGTTGAGCTTTGACTTGCTGTAACCAAAGCTATAGCAACCATAAGCGCAACAGCGCTGAAGCCAGAGGTGTCGGG
>JBJHAY010000182.1:0-7558 GCA_050485205.1 Gammaproteobacteria bacterium | reverse complement strand
AAACAGAACAATGGAATAGGTGGCACAGTCAACTATGCCTACTTTGGCGAGGACTACAACCCAGCCCTGGGTTTCGCCAATCAGACCGGCGTGCAAATCTTCGGTGGTGGCGGTAATGCCCGTTATTTCCTGCGCGGCCACCCGGTGATTCGGCTGTTGAACGCCTTTGGGCGTATTGAGCATACCCGGCTGCTGGGCACTAATGAGCTGTTGACGGAAAACATTTTCTTTCGACCCCTCAATATCAATACTCACCGGGGTGATCAGTTTGGCATAGGCTATGGGCGCAACCGGGAGGGCTTGCAGCGGGACTTCCAGATTCGTCCGGGCATCGTGATCCCGGCAGGCAAATATACTTTTGCCAACTACAACATTGATTTGAATGTTTCCAATCAACGTGTGTTTGCACCGAGATTGCAAATGAATATCGGGGACTTTTATGACGGAAGCAGGCGCCGTTACAACACTTCCTTCGAATTGCGTCCCAATGAACACATCTACTTGAATGTGGGTTATGACTACCAGGATATAAAGTTGCCCCAGGGTCACTTTGATGTCAAACTGATCAGCGCCAACGCCAACTATGCCTTCAACTCAAAATGGTCTTGGGTCAATCTCATTCAGTATGACAATGCGTCCAGCTCCGCGGGAATCAACAGCCGTATCCGTTGGAATCCACAGGCTGGAGAGGACTTGTTTATCGTCGTGAACTACAATTTCAATTCCCTTGGGGTTTTCAACGACATGTCTCCGGAGATGGCGGACTTCGCAATCAAGTATACAAAAACGTTCAGATTCTGAACTGATAATTCTTTAAAAAGTAAAGGGGGTATCTGATGTCTCTCTCTCCAGAACTTTTGGCTGAAGTGGACTTGCTCAATCTGTTCAATCTGAATACCACCCAGGAAGGAATAAAGGTTCACCATCAGGCCGACCCGGCCAAAATCGCCGCCACCGAACGTTTGTATGAGAAAGGTTTGATTACCCAGCGGGATGGTGGTTATCTCACGGCGCTTGGCTTGAATGCCGCTGAACATGCACAGGCCCTGGTGGCCTTGCTATGCAGCGACAAGGCAGAATAAGCCATGAATATTGCCTCAGTACTTTCCAGCGCAAGAGCCCATTGGCAGTGGGTGGTGGTTTTCATTCTGCTCGGGATGCCCGCGCGCGCGGAAGTGGAGGGCAGGCCGGTAATTCTGGCGGTGGGTGAAAGTACTACCGCGGGCTTTGGCGTGGCTGCCGACAGGTCGTATCCGGCGCAGTTGCAAGCCATGCTGGATGCGGCTGGCCATGACTTCGAGGTGATCAACCATGGCCGCAGCGGGAGCACCACTGGCATGGCCCTTTCAGGTCTTGATCGGGGGATGCTGCTGGGGCCGAGGATTGTCGTGATCGCCCTTGGTGGCAACGATCGCAGTGGCCGGATCGATAGCGGCCGCACCGAAGAAAACCTGCGCAGAATGGTATCCATGTTCAAGCGAACTGGCGCCCAGGTGGTCCTCGCCGATCGTCAATTCGCGGGGGACCAGGAGGGGGATACCCTTTTTGCCAGGCTGGCGCGGGAGGAAGGTGCCTTGCTGATGCCGAACCTGCTGGAAAGAGTTGCCGGAAAACCGGACTTGCTGCTGGCGGATGGTCGCCATCCCAATGCCGATGGTTATGCGCTGGTGGCAGAGCAGGTCTTCCAGTTTCTGGAGCCACATCTTGCTGACTCGCTCAGTCCCTGAGAATGTCAGCGAGGACGCTGTCATCGCCATCGATGTCGTCCGGGTTGTCAATGCCGAAAAGCCTGGTGACAAGGGGAAAGACATGGATGCTTTCAAAAGCGGGTAATGCATATCCCTGTTTTATTGATTTCCCCCAAGCGTAGAAAATTCCATGTAGTGTAGGGTGTTGGTAGGCATCGTAGCCATGCACTCCATAGGTTTCACCCTGCCTCCTGAATGGGTTGGCAAACTCCAGGGCTGTGGCCTGGGTAAGTACGAAACCTGGCTCGGTCACGATCAGAATGTCTCCGATGTTGTCGTGCTTGTCATAGTGCCAATGTGCTGGCGTTTCGGTTTTCCTGTAGACCGTGAAATTTTCTTCCTGTGCTTTTAATTCCTCATATATCCGATCAACTTGGTCAGCCTTGTCGGGGTCGAGATAATACTGAGCCTGGGTCTGGGTGGTGATCATCCTGCCACTATCCCTGTCGAAATTGAGCTGGCCAAGGTCGACGTAGTTGTCTCTTTCATGCAGTACTGGATGCATGCCATGGTCAGATACCACCAGCAGATCGACATTCATGGGCAGCGATGACAAGCCCTCCATGATCAATCCCAGCAGGCTGTCAGCTTGCAAGGCTGTTTGCATGGTCTGGGATGATTCAGGTCCGGTATCGTGTGCGATGCTGTCCACCAATGAGAAATACAAAGTAATGAAACGGGGCCGTTCCGTGTCAGGCAGGCGTAGCCAATCAAGGACTTGCTCAATGCGTCTTTCGTCGGGGATGGCGCCATCATAAAGTTGGTAATAATCTGGGAATTTGCCTTGAATCGGAGCCTCGGAGCCAACCCAGAAGAAAGATGCTGTTTTGATGCCGTTGTTTGACAGGTGTTGCCAGAGGGGCGTGCCGCCATAAAAACTTGGATTTTCCACGGCCTCCCGGTTGGAAATGGTGTATGTGGCATCCAGCGACGGGCTGAAGAAAGCATTGTCCACCAGACCGTGCCGGCCAGGGTAGAGGCCAGTCACAAGGGTGTAGTGGTTGGGGAAGGTTTTGCTGGGATACACCGGGATCAGGCCTGTGGTGCTGGCACCTTCGCTCTCCAGTCTGAGAAAGTTCTCCAATTGCCATTTATGCGCATAGTCGGCGCGAAAACCGTCAAAGGAAACCATTAGCACGTGGCGTTCGTTGCTGCTGGAAACTTGCGGCCATGAAGGCGTAGGAAGAAAAACAAGCAGCAATCCGCCTATGAATCCACCCTTCGCCAACCATACTCTGATACCTGCTTTCGAAAAAATCATTTCTGTGCTCGTGTCATGATCACTATTCAGAGATTTCCCATGGAATCCTTGGTTCGCATATATGTCGCGAGGACTTTCCCCTCAACGTCATTCTGTCGAGTGCAAGTCTGCGTGAAGTGTCATTTCATGGAAAGAGCTTTCGGAAAAATTAACTGAAAATTAAATTTTAAGCTACCAAGCATTAACACTTTGCCAATAACACTCTTCTATAGTCCCGTGTGTTCTTCATTGGGGGATGAAGCGCTTTCATTAACTCATCTGAACCACGACGAGGACTAAGCTGATGAAACGATCAAGGTTAACTGCTCTCGCATTTTCCATGGGGCTTGTCATAGGCGCTTTGCAAGTGCAGCCCGCAGTAGCACAAATGACCGCGGCCACTGCGGCAGGCAGGGTATTGAGCCAGCAGGGTACGCCAGCGGCTAGTGTTCAGGTACAGATTCTGCACGTGCCATCCGGAACAGTCAGTCGTCTGGTCACGGATAGCGAAGGGCGCTTCAGCGCCAGGGGGCTTAGAGTTGGTGGTCCCTATAGAGTGACTGCCACCTTCGATGGGCAGGAAGCAGTACTCGACGGGCAGTTTTTTCAACTGACCGATACCAGTGCCCTTGAACTGGTCTTGCGCTCAGCATCAGGTCCCCAGGTTGAGGAAATTGCCGTCACTGCCACCAGAATGCCGGGATTGTTCGACAGCTCACGCATGGGTAGTGGCACAGTGGTAAGTCGTGATCAGATAGATGCCCTGCCTTCGATTCAACGTAATATCCAGGATTTCATTCGCACTGATCCACGTATTTCCCAAGTGGACAAGGAGCGTGGTGAGATCTCCGCTGGAGGCCAGAACACTCGTTTCAATAATATCCGTATCGACGGGGTGTCCACCAATGATGCTTTCGGGTTGGAGTCGAACAATCTCCCAACCACCAGGCAGTCCATCAGCATCGATGCCATTGAGTCGATCAACATTGCGTTGACCAATTATGATGTTTCGCGCTCAGGCTATACTGGCGCCAGTGTGGATGCCGTGACCAAATCAGGCACCAATGAGGTCAGCGGCACAGTCTACGGGATATATCGTGACAGCGATTGGACAGGCAAGCTCAACGGTCAGCGCTTCACTGGCTTTCAGGATGAAACCACCTTTGGTTTCACCCTGGGGGCGCCAATCGTTCGTGATACTCTCTTCGTTTTTACAAACTACGAAAAATTCTCTCGGGGTTCGGCTGCGCCGGTATTCGGACCGGCGGGTTCCAATGCCAGTCAAATCGTGACGGGGATATCCACAGCTGATCTGGAGCAGGCACGCAATATCGCCAGGGATGTCTGGGGTTTTGATGCTGGGAGCTTTGATCCGCCCGGCAGCCTGGATACCACCATCGAAGATATTCTGGTCAAGCTAGATTGGAATATCAACGAAAGTCATCGTGCCAGCTTCCGTTACAATCAGACTGAGCAGAGTGAGCCTTTCCTGCGTAATATCGGCCCACGTCAGTTGTCTCTTTCCAGTTTCTGGCATGACAACAACAAGTCCTTCAGGAGTTATGTGGGACAGTTGTTCAGTGACTGGTCTGACAGTTTTTACACGGAAGTTTCATTGAGCTATGCCAAGCAGGATTCATTGTGGGACATCGGCGAGCCGCGGCCATCGGTCAGGATATGCCTCAATAGCGCCAACTGTCAGGGTGCCGACGCCATTTGGTTGGGCAGTGAGCGGTTTCGTCATGTCAACATCCTCGAGACCAAAACCACGAATCTCATCGCCAGTGGCACTTGGTTCGTCGGCAATCACACAGTCAAGTTCGGTGGAGAATATCAGTCTCAGGATTTGTTCAACCTGTTTGGCAGGGACCAGTTTGGCGTGTATGACTTCTTTGGATTTGATGCCTTCCGCGAGGGAACGCCGGGAAACTACACGCTGTTCTATCCCACCCAGGGTGATGTCAATAGTCGTGCCGCGGCCTGGACCCTGGAAAACTATGCACTGTTTCTGCAGGATACTATCGACCTGACGCCAAATCTGAACATCACTGCCGGAGTGAGACTGGATGTACCCAGGACCAGTGACAGCCCTCCCTTCAATGCCGGGGCATCGCAGTTTTTCGGTCTGCGCAATGATGCGACCATCAGTGGAAATCGACTGTTCCAGCCGCGGTTTGGTTTCAACTATCAGCCTGATACAGACAACAGGGTGCAGATCCGTGGCGGCCTTGGCCTGTTCCAGGGGATCGCGGCCAATGTCTGGCTGTCCAACCCATTCACCAACAATAGCGTGATACAGGGTGCCATCGATACCAATAATCCCGCGGCGCTGGGTATTGGTTTCAGCCCAGATCCCAATAACCAACCAGGGGATCGCCCACCCCCGGGCTTGGGAGGGATTGTTGACTTCGTGGATGAAAAGATGCGCTTGCCTTCGGCATGGAAGGGCAACCTGGCCCTGGATTATGAGTTGTACAATGGCATGGTGGCGAGTGCCGAGGTCGTATTGACGGAAGTGAGTAGCGGCATCTTCTATGAGAAGCCAAACCTGGGGACGCCAACAGCCATTGCGCCGGACGGCCGCCCCATGTATTGGACAACGACTGTCCCCGGTCAATTCACCGGGGCTGCCGCCCAGGCTGGCGCCAACCGTAACCGTGATTTCAATATCGACAGCACGATCGCCAGAGGCACCAGCAAGGGTAGAGGCAGTCAGGTGACCATCAGCTTGCAGGGCCAGCCAGACCCCAACTGGTATTGGAATCTTGCCTACACCCGGACGGATGCCACTGAAGTCAATACCCTGACCAGCTCCCAGGCGGCCAGCAATTGGAATAATGCGATTCGCGCTGATCGCAATAGGGATACGGCCGAACGTTCGATTTTTGCTATCCGTGACCGGGTCACTCTGTCGCTCAACTACCGCAAGGAGTTCTTCCAGGGCTATGAGACCAGTGTTGGCATGTTCTTTGAGGGCAGGAGTGGTCGTCCCTTCACCTACACCTTCATCAATGACGCCAATGGCGACATGCGTGCTGGCGTAGATCCTCTATACATTCCTGCTGGTCCTGGTGATGTGATATTCACCGGAGGCGCGGCCATGGAAGCCGCTTTTTTCGAATATGTGGCAAGCCAGAAGCATCTCAGTGGACGTGAAGGGATGATCGCCGGTATCAATACGGCGCGTTCCCCCAGCGTGCGTCAGGTGGACTTGCGCCTTTCCCAGGAATTCCCCTTCTTTGCCAACCGCAAGGGAGAGGTATGGATGGACATCATGAACGTGGGCAACCTGCTCAACAGCAAGTGGGGGAGAATCGAGGAAATCGGCTTCCCCTATGGGCTCGGCGTTGCAAGCTTCGCGGGTATCGATGCGGAGACCGGGAAATATCTTTACACCTTCAATCCTGCACAAGTCAGGGATGCCCAATGGCGGGACAATCGCGGGGAGTCCAGGTGGGCTCTGCAAGCTGGATTCCGTCTCCGGTTTTGATCCAGTTGTCGTTTCCTTTTCCAGCCCTGGCAGGCCTTTGAGCCTGCCGGGGTTTTCTTGCTTGGTGCATGCCGAACCGGCTTGATTGGTTCGGTTTCCCCCAGATGCGCTACAATGCCGCTATGAACAAGCGGAGATTGGCAAGGCTATGACAACGATCGCCAGACGCAAGCTGCTGACCATGGCCACCGGCGTGGGTGCCGGTTGGGCTCTGAGTCGGCTTGTTTTGAATTCCCCCGCGGCGCTTGCCGCCGAAGCAGGTTTCAGTCTGCAAGCCCTGGGCGATGGTGCTTTCTTGATATCCACGTCTTACGCCAATGTTCTCGGCCTGCAAACCCAGGAAGGAATGCTGTTGGTGGGTGGTGTCCGCGAGGAAGATGCTGCCAATCTCCTGCGAGCAGTGGACTTTCATACCGGTGGCGCGCCGCTGGCGGTGGCCTACAACACCCACTGGCACTGGGATCACACCGGCAGCAACGAGGCCCTGCGTGCCCGTGGGGCACGTCTGCTGGCGCATGAAAATACCCGTCTGTGGCTCACCCATGAATTCTATGTGGACTGGGAGGATCGTGAGTATCACCCACGTGCCGCCGAAGCCCTTCCCACCGAGACCTTCTACACCAATCATGCCCTGACCCTGGGCGACGAGGAGGTGCACAGCGCTTTGCTGTTCCAGGCTCATACCGATGGCGACATCTACGTGCACCTGCGGCAACGTAATATTCTGGTAGTGGGTGATGTGGTGGCCGATGGCACTTTTCCGGTCATGGACCCGGTGACCGGGGGCTGGATCGGTGGGCTCACCAAGGCCCAGGAAACACTGCTGTCCATGGCCGACGACGACACTCTGCTCATACCCGGCAGTGGTGGTGTCATGGACAAGGCGGCGCTGCGGCGGCAGTACGAAATGCTGGTGGAAATCCGCGAGCGTATCTATGAATTCGCCCGCCAGGGCAAGGGTCCCCGGGAAATGCTGGCAGAGGGTGTGGCCGATGGGCTGGAGCAGTGGGGTGATCCCACTCGCTTCGTGCTCAATGCCTATCCCGGCCTGGGCAGGCATTACAGAGAAGTGGATGGGGT
>JBJHAY010000181.1:0-7568 GCA_050485205.1 Gammaproteobacteria bacterium | reverse complement strand
GGCCAGAGCGAGTCGTTCAACATGCGCTTCCTGGGTGGCTATGTGCGGCAGAGGGTGGACATTCCCTTTGGTGCCACCACCGGGGTCAACACCGCAGGTTCAGTGGGTACGCCGGACTTCACCGGCAACATCACCGGCACCTACAACGTGGGCCCTTACAGCATGCAGTTGCAGCAACGCTACATCCGTCGCGCCACACTGAACCCGCAGTGGAACCTGGATGGCAGATTGGATGTGGATATCAACGAAGTTGCTTCGATGAATATCACCAACATGCAGCTGGCTTACAACGGTGACATGAACAATGGGGGCACTTGGCGTCTGGCGCTGAACGTCAACAACCTGTTTGACCGTCACCCGCCAATACAACCCAACTATGGCACCCGTGCTGGCGCACAGACTGTGAACCAGCAGTTTGACATCTTTGGCCGCCGCTATCAGATGAGTCTCAACGTGAACTTCTGATCCGCGTGGGGACATCCGCCTGATGACGGATGTCCCCCATGCAGCCAACGTACATCGGAGGCTGCATGGCACGGTAAAGCCTGCATACAGACAACAGCGGGACAGGGATTTCCCGCTTTTGTCGTTATATGAGCACGGATGATGAACAGGTGGCTAAGTCAGCGCTCGGCCGATATTGCTGGCGATCAAAACGCATATGCCAAAACGGCAGAATAACCAAACCTTGCCAACTTTCACGCCAAACCCTGCATTTAGCGGCAAAATCCCAACAAACCTCCAGCAATTACTGGTCATCACCGGGATTTTCCATGCGTCTATGACGCATAGGATTTTGTTTTGAGCAAGTTTTGTGCAAAGATTGTGAATTTTCAAAAGCCCATGTTTTCTGGAAGTAGTAATTTAGTAACATTCATGCCAGGTTAAGCTTGCCAGGGGCATAGTGAACCTAAGACAATTGGCGCGGCCCGGACTGGCCCAGTGGAGTTGGAAAGCTTCCACGGGACAAACAACAACAACAGATGCCTCCGGTATTCACGCCTGTTTTCAATCAGAGGAGTCAGATATGTTAGCTAGAGTATTCGTTTTATTGGCCTGCCTGATGGTATCTGTTCCATCCATGGCACAGGTGGGTCATCCCGCCAAAGGCTCCTGGTCCGGCGACATGGTCACCAATGGCCAGAATCAGCGCCTGCGCCTGCTGATCAATGCCTGGAACGGTGAGTTGTCCGGCACCATCAACCCAGGACGCAATGGCGTGGAAATGGCCAGTGTCGAATTGGACGCCCCCAACTGGATTCTCACCATCACCGCCGACATGCCTGAAGGCCGCCTGGTCATGACGGGCAAAATGGAAAATCTGGGCTCCTGGAACAACCGCAAGTACATCGGTACCTACACCCTGGGCAACCAGAGTGGCGAATTCAACCTGACCCTCAACTAATCTGAGCCGTCGGTTACAGGTCCTCCGAAGGTGGACATAGTCAATCATAAACTCCAGGACGAGTAAGCCGGGTGCCAGGCACCCAACCAGAACTATCAGCGTTTTACACGGAGATCATCGACATGAAAAGCAAACTTATCGCACTGGCAGCTTTTGTTTTGAGTGCCATTGGCAGCGCCCATGTATTGGCACACCACTCATTTGCGGCAGAATTCGACGCCAACGCGCCAATCCGTCTCAATGGCATCGTTACCAAGGTTGAATGGACCAACCCCCACGTCTACTTCTTCATCGAAGTCGAGAATGACCAAGGTGACTACGACATCTGGGCATTGGAAATGGGCAGCCCCAACGGCCTGATGCGTCGCGGCTGGAGCCGTGACACCCTGGCCATCGGCACTGAAGTAATCGTCAGCGGCACCCGCGCCCGTGACGGCAGCTTCAAAGGCAACGCCACCACGGTGGTTCTGGCGGAAAGCTGCCAGCGCCTGTTTGCCGGCACCAGCCAGGCCAACTTCGACGAGAACGCCGCGCCCGAGGAAAACTGCGAGTAAATCTCGCGGTTACCCGAGCCAAGTGCAACAAGGTAAATACCCAGGGGGTACACAGTGCAACATTGGACAAAGAAAATATTGGTACTAGCCACCATCGTCGGCCTGCAATCGCTGACCGTGGCTGAAGCCCAGCAACGCAACAACGATGGCCCACGCACACCAACGCCGAGACTTGCCGACGGTACCGTGGACCTTGGTGGAAAAGGAATCTGGAATCAGTCCTGGATCACAGACTTCGCCCGCCGCATGCCTAACTACCAGGAAGGCGACCTGCCTCCCATGCTGCCATGGACCCAGGCAATGTACGAGTACAACCAGGAAACCAAGGTAGCTTACGACCCTCAGGGTTTTTGCCTGCCTCCTGGTGGCCCTCGCGCCATGGGCACACCCTATCCTTCCCAGATCATCCAGGATCGCGACCGCATCGTCATCATCTTCGAAGGTGGTGGCCACGTGTGGCGTGAAATCTACATGGATGGACGCCCCCTGCCTGAACAGGGCGAAGTGAATCCCACCTACTTCGGTTACTCCGTGGGACGCTGGGAAGGTGACACCCTGGTGGTGGAAGCCAACAACTTCAACGAAAAAACCTGGATCGATTTCGGTGGACGCATGCACACCGACCAGCTCACGGTAACCGAGTTCTTCACGCGTCCCTACAAGGAAGTGTTGGAGTATCGGGCCATCATCGACGATCCGGGCGCCTACTACGAGCCCTGGGAAGTCTCCTGGAACATCCCCTGGGCCGAAGGCCAGGAACTGGCGGACTACATCTGCCAGGAAAACAACCAGTTCATCATTGACCTGGTGGACGACTACGGCCAGCCTTTCTTCAAGAAGTCATCCGGACTTTGACAAGAAAGCATCCGCGTAAAACCTGATAATCAAAAAGCCCGGTTCACAAGACCGGGCTTTTTTTATTCTCAACCTGCCATATCCATCAAGCATCCTGCCATACGGGATACTCGGTCAGAACACTGGTTCCACCACCCTGTCCGCCTCCTCCTTTTGCTGAACGACCCATAACCGGTGGTAATACCCACCCACGGCCAGCAGGCTGTCATGGCTACCCTGTTCCACCACCCTGCCATGATCCAGCACCACTATCTTGTCGGCATCGACCACGGTTGAAAGACGATGGGCTATCACCAGGCTGGTGTGTAGGGCGGAAACCTCCCTGATGGCTTTCAGAATGGCACCTTCCGTATTACTGTCCAGGGAGGAAGTGGCCTCGTCAAACACCAGGATGGGGGCGCGCTTGAGGATGGTACGGGCGATTGCCACCCGCTGCTTCTCACCCCCCGACAGCTTCAGACCACGCTCGCCCACCATGGTATCCAGTCCTTTGGGCAGACGCGCCACGAAGGATTCGAGGTTGGCGAGGCGCACCGCATCCCTGATCTCCTGGTCCGTGGCATCTGGGCGCCCATAACGAATGTTTTCCAGAATGCTGTCATTGAACAGCACCGTGTCCTGGGGCACGATTCCTATCGCGCGTCGCAAAGACGCCAGTGTGAAGCGACGAATGTCCACACCGTCGATTTCGATGCCACCCCCGGTACAGTCGTAAAAGCGGAACAAAAGCTTCACCAAGGTGGACTTGCCGGACCCACTGGCACCAACCACCGCCACCTTCTCTCCAGGCGCAATGGCGAAATTCACGCCATGCAGAATTGATCGTTCCGGCTGATAGGCAAAGTCCACGGCGCGAAAATTCACTGCCGGCATCACCGCCTTCAATTCAACGGCACCAGCCTCTTCCACCACCCGTGGCTTTTCATCAAGCAAGCCGAACATCTTTTCGATATTGGCCAGCGCGCCTTTGATCTCCCGATAAACAAAACCCATGAAATTGAGCGGAATGAACAGCTGCATCATGAAGGCATTCACCAAGACAAAATCCCCCAGGGTCATACTCCCACTCGCCACGCCGCCCGCCGCAAGGGCCAACATCAAGGTCATGGAGCCGGACACGATCAAGGCCTGACCACCATTCAGCGCGAACAGACTAAGTCTATTCTTGCGCTTGGCTTCCTCCCAGGTGGCCAGCTCCCGATCATAGTGAGTGGCCTCGTAGGCTTCATTGGTAAAGTATTTCACCGTCTCGTAATTGAGCAGGCTGTCGATCGCGCGGGTATTGGTGGCGGAGTCCGCCTCGTTGACCTCGCGAATGAAACGGGTTCTCCGCTCCGTGGCAAAAATGGAAAACACCGCATAAAACAAAATGGAAAGAAAAATGACGCCGGCAAAGTCCAGCCCGTAATTCCATAGAAAGATGCCCACCACGATGAATAGTTCAAGCAAGGTGGGGATGATGTTGAATATCATGAAGCGCATCAGGAAATTGATGCCGGAAGTCCCCCGCTCAATGTCCCGCGACAGACCACCGGTACGCCGGTTGAGATGAAACTCCAGATCCAGGCCATGTAAATGCTCGAAGGTTCTCAGGCTGAGGCGCCGGATCGTGCGTTCGGTTACCCTCCCGAACAAGGTATCCCGGATTTCATTGAACATCACATTGAAAAACCTGGCCGCGCCATAAGCCAGGATCAATGAGACAGGAACAGCCACCAGCAGAGTTTGGCCATTGGTGACGCTGGACGCCGCCAATTGCCCATCAAGTCCGTCGACAATATATTTGAGAAAGAAAGGCAGACTGATACTGGTGAGTTTCGCCAGCGCCAGGCAAGCGAAGGCCACCAAGGTACGGAACCGGAATTCGAGCAGATAAGGCCACAACAACCTGAGCACATGCCACTTCATGTCCAGGTTTTCAATGTCAGTATATTGACGCTTCATTCCGTTTCCGCCGGGCGTCCATTCAGGCGGGCGCGGATGCTGGCAAGAACACCCTGGGTATCGAGCCCGCAACGGGCCAGCATTTCATCACTGCGGCCGTGTTCAAGGAAGCGGTCAGGCAACCCCAGATTGAGTACGCCGACCCTAAGACCATTGCCCATCAGATATTCGTTGACCCCGGCGCCGGCACCTCCCAAGATGCTGTTCTCCTCAATGGTTACCAGCAAGTCATGGCTATGTGCCATTTGTGCAATCAGGTCTTGGTCCAGAGGCTTGACGAAGCGCATGTCAACCAAGCTTGCATCCAATGCTTCCGCGGCTTCCGCCGCGACCTTCAGCAGCGTGCCGAACACCAGGAGAGCGACCCCATGCCCCTCGCGTCGCACCACGCCCTTGCCCAGCGGCAACTTGGAGGCCAGCAGACGAGGGGCTACGCCAGTGGCCTTGCCCCTGGGGTAGCGCACCGCCACTGGGCCCTCATGCAAGTAGCCGGTATAGAGCATGTCCCTGGTTTCGTTCTCATCACTCGGCGCCATGATCACCATGTTCGGAATACACCGGAGATAGCTCAGGTCGAAACTGCCGGCATGGGTCGGGCCATCTTCCCCCACCAGGCCAGCCCGGTCGATGGCAAACAGCACGTCCAGGTTCTGCAAGGCAACGTCATGGATCAATTGGTCATAAGCCCTTTGCAGAAACGTGGAATAGATGGCCACCACTGGCTTGAGTCCCTCGCATGCCATCCCCGCGGCCAGGGTTACCGCATGTTGTTCCGCTATCGCCACATCAAAAAAGCGTTCTGGAAAGCGCTGCTGAAATTCGCGCATGCCGGAACCCTCTCCCATGGCCGGGGTAATGCCTACCACCCGCTCATCCTTGCCCGCAATCTCGCACAGCCAATCACCGAAAACCTTGGAATAGGTTGGCACCAGACTTTGAGGCTTGTTTTTCTCAGCTTCCGCGACAATCTTGTTGAGAGCATGCATGCCATAGGGGTCGTCCTCGGCGGGCAGATAGCCCTTGCCCTTGCGGGTCACGATGTGCAGCAATCGCGGCCCCTTGAGGTCCTTGATATTTTCGAGAATGCTCACCAGGCCGCCAATATCGTGCCCATCCACCAGGCCGAAGTAATTGAATCCCAGTTCCTCGAAAATCGTGGCGGGTGACACCATGCCTTTCATGTATTCCTCGGCCCGGTGCGCCGCTTTCCAGGCTGGCGGCAGGGCCGACAGCACGCGCTTGCTGCCGGATCGGATGAAGTTATAAGGCTTGCTGGCCCACATGCGGGCGAAGTAGCTGGAAAGCCCTCCCACATTGTTGGAAATCGACATATTGTTGTCGTTGAGGATGATGAGAATGTCATCCTCCAGGTCACCGGCATGATTGAGGGCTTCAAAGGCCATGCCGGCCGTCATGGCGCCATCGCCTATTACCGCCACCGCCTTGAAATCCTGTTGCCGGTGCCGCGCAGCCAGCACCATGCCGAGCGCGGCACTGATGGAGGTGCTGGAATGACCCACGCCAAAGGTATCGTATTCACTTTCCGCACGCGACGTGAAGGCCGCCAGGCCACCGGCCTGACGCATGGTCAGCATGCGCTCGCGTCTGCCGGTGAGTATCTTGTGAGGATAGGTTTGATGCCCCACATCCCACACCAGGCGGTCGCGGGGGGTATCGAAGACATAGTGCAGGGCGATGGTCAATTCCACCACGCCCAGACCGGCGCCAAAGTGACCACCAGTCTTACCCACCGCATAGAGAAGATAGGCGCGCAACTCATCGGCGAGCACATCCAATTGCTCCACTGCCAGCTCCCGCAATTGGGCTGGTGAATCAATGGTGTCCAACAATGGCGTCGAGGGCCTGATGGTGGGGATTTCATTGAACATTCGGGACATTTCTTCCGGCGGAAACCAAGCGCAACATTCTACCGCAAACACCTGCCCGGTGAGACAGGTCAAGTGGGATCAATGTACGCGACGGACGATGAAACCGGCTATTTCTCGCAAGGTCCAGGCACTCTGGCCCAAGGGCAGCAAGGCATCCAGGGCGGCCTGGTGCAGATCACGGGCCTTGGCCCTGGCGCCATCCAAGCCAAGCACACTAATGTAGGTAGGCTTGCCCAGGTCGCGGTCACGTCCCTGGCGCTTGCCCAGGATTCCGGTATCGCTGAGCTCATCGAGAATGTCATCCTGAACCTGGAACGCCAAGCCGATGCAGCGGGCATAGCGGTCCAGACAGTCCAGGGCTTCGCCCGTGGCCTTGCCCGAGGCCAGAGCCCCCAGCTTGACGCTGGCCCGAATCAAGGCGCCGGTCTTCAGTTCATGCATGGTTTCCAGGGCCGTTTCCTCCAAGCCCCCGCCTGCCGCCAGGCAATCCAGGCTCTGTCCCGCCACCATGCCGCGCCACCCAGCAGCGGTGGCAAGGGTGGCCAGCATCTCGACGCGAATGGCTGCGCTGACGCGCAGCGCCGGTGACACTGCCAGCAGCTCAAAGGCCAAGGCCTGCAGGGCATCGCCAGCGAGAATCGCCGAGGCTTCATCAAAAGCCTTGTGGCAAGTGGGCTTGCCCCGACGCAGATCATCATCATCCATGGCGGGGAGATCATCGTGAATCAGTGAGTAGGCATGGAGACATTCCAGGGCACATGCCGGTACATCGGCACATTCAGGCTCGGCTCCCAGGGCTTCCGCGCTGGCATAGGCAAGCACCGGCCTGATGCGCTTGCCGCCATTGAAAAGACCATAGCGCATGACCTCCAGCAATCTGGGACTTGGACAGGGATGCGTTTCGAAGTAACGGGCCAGGGC
>JBJHAY010000180.1:0-7573 GCA_050485205.1 Gammaproteobacteria bacterium | reverse complement strand
CCCCAAGCGCCTTCAGTCCCGGCAGATGGCAGGCGGCGAGCCAGGCCAGGCGTCCTCCCCAGCAATGTCCCACCAGACCGATCCTCTCAGGGTCCACCTCGGGCAGGCGCAGCAATAGATCATGAGCTGCTTGCATATCCGCCAGCATCCAGTCATCCCGGCTCTGTTCGCGCTTCTTGTCCATCGGATCGGTCTTGGGCCACCAATGAAAAATAAACGGCACCACCACCGCGTAGCCATTGTCCGCGAAACGCTGGGCGGTGCGCAGGGTGAAGGGATCATTCTCGAGGCCGGCATGCCCCATGGGAATGTGCTGGGCCAACAGCAGCCCCGGATGGGGACCTTGGCCCCGAGGACGGAAGATGAAAATCTCCATGGGACTGTCCAGCACTTCCAATGTTTCAATCGTGTACATCGTACTCCTCATTCAGATGCCGCCTTGGCTCCGCGGCAAGCAGGACTTATTCCAGGACGAAGGTGTAGTCCAGTGTGAAAAACCGCCGATCCAGCCCGCGCGCCTCAATCTCCGCCCGATTCTCGTGTTTCTCCAGATCCACGCGAAAATCCTTGACGGAAAAAATGGTGTCCGAGTCCACATAGGGCGAGTGATTCATGTACATCATGGTGATGAAGGGGGGCTGACCCTCGCGATGAATCATGTAGTGAATGTGGGCGGCGCGATAGCCATGACGCCCCAATTGCGCCAGCATGCTGCCAGTGGGTCCGCTGGTGGGCACCGGGTAGTCACCCGGAATCACGGTGCGGTAACTGAACTCGCCATTGTCATCGGTAATGAAACGGGCATAGAAATTCCATTCCGGCAGGTAGTCCCGTTGCACGAAGTAAAAGCCCTCGTGATTGGGTTGCCAGATATCCACCTTGACGCCTGCCAGGGGCTTGCCATCACAACCCTGAAGACGATGATGGATGAACAATATCTCGCCCTGACTGTCATCACCAATCCTGTCACCTGACTGCCGCAGCGGAGCGCCCGGAATATAGAGTGGACCCTCCACGTTGGCCTCGGTGGCGCTTCCCTCACGGGCATCCTCCAGCAACACCGAGAGTTCGGATATGCCGAGACAGTCACTCATGAGATGTATCTCCCCCATCGGGAAGTCCTGATTCGGCTGCGCCAACCGAAACAGAAACTGGCGGCCGATCTCCAGTTCCTCCGTGGTGAGTTTCACTTCCTTCTGAAACTCATGCAGGTGCCTCACCAGACTGCTGTAGATTTCATGCAACCGCGGATTGGTCCTGCCACCGTCACCGTGATTGATGACGGCGTCGGTGATGTTGTCGAGGTTGATGCCTGTCATGCTTTCCCCCTTGCGAAGCTTGGTTGTTGTTATTCACCCGGCATTGTCATGCAGTCGATGCCAACGGCCTTACATGATAACGGTTTTGCCGACAGAGGTATCGTTATCGAGTCAACTGGCCCGCTCCGGCCACGAACACTCCTTGCCTCAGCCGCTCCAACGCCTGCATGGCGATATCGGCATCCACCAGGGAAGCGCACAGATTGACGCACTGCGGCGGGACTGGTTGGTGCCGGCGTTGCATGTCCAGTGCCTCTCCCCCGCCACGGGCAATGTCCAGCAAAACCGGGGGACTGAGGGCTCCGCACTGGGGCAACAATGTGAAACCGGCGATGTTGTGCAGGGCACTGAGCAGTTTCGGCCCCACCAGTTGCGGCGCGATATGACTGGGATCGACACGTTGCATGATGGAAAGCACCGTGCGTTGCAGAAAGGGCAGCACCGGACAGCCACGCCGGAACCAACAGGCGGCATTGTGAACATTGCGAACCACCCGGTAGCGGCAAGGACTGTCCAACTGCACCCAGTGCTCCTGTCCGAAGGCACAGCTGTCGTCACCCTCAAGTTGCATGGCGGGGTCCAGTACCAGGGTATCGGCATCCAGCCACACGACCTGTTCATAGCCCTCTTCCAGGGCCTCGGCGATCAGGACCAGACGGCCATAGTCGGTCAAAACCGGCAGACGGCCAGCGGCCTTTTCCCGGTACCACCCCGGCACCCGTGAGAATATCTCGTCACCCACCAGGCGGTAGTCATGGCCATTGGCCACGGCCCAACCTTGCACCGAGCCGAGGCATTGCGTGATCCAGGCAGGCACGGCATCACCACGGTAGGACTGCAGCACCAGACTTTTGTTGGCCTGGCCTGTCATCACCTGGCTTTCCCCAGCGCCCGCAAGGCGGCGCAGGCAGCCCCGAAGCCATTGTCGATATTGACCACCACCAGGCCCTGGGCACAACTGCAGAGGGAGGCATGCAAGGCTGTCTCGCCTTGCCTGGCCATGCCATAGCCTACTGAAGTGGGCACCGCGATCACCAGGCCCGGCACCTGGGCCGCCAACACCGTGGGAAGGGCAGCATCCATGCCGGCAACACAGATGATGATTTTTTTCTGTCGCAATTCATCAAGTCTGGCTTGCAGCCGCCATGGACCGGCCACGCCCACATCAAAAATCAAGGGCGCGCCAAGGCCGTGAAAAGCCAGGGTGCGCGAAGCTTCCCTGGCCACCGGCACATCAGCGCTGCCGGCGCTGACAATGGCCAATGCGGGATGTTCCTGAATCTGCGCGGCATGATCTGGCGGCAGGTAGATTGCGGTGCGCGACACGGCTTCATAGTCCCAACTGCCGCGTTCGATACTCAAGCGTGCCGCCACGTCAGCGTCCAGCCGGGTGAACAGCATCGGCAGTGCCGCGCTCTCCACTTCAGCGACGATGGACTGCAACTGCCCCACATGCTTGCCCTGGCACATCACCGCCTCGCTGAGGCCAATGCGCTGTCCGCGCTGGTGATCCAGCTGAACCTCCCGGCTCATGTGGCATTCCTTATGAAGGCACTGCCCATCTCATAGGCTTGCAGTTCAAGACTGCCGGTCAGGCTGTCACGCCCGGCCCTTGCAAACACAGCTGCCACCTCTGACAGCAAGGCCTGGCGATCGGACATATCCAGGCTTTCCAACTTGTCGGCGGCCAGTTGCACCACCAGACCATCCGGTCGCACCCTGCACCGCACTGGCGCGCTGGCAAGTCCAGGAAGTTTGTCACTCAGCGCACGCTCGGCCTCATCCACCAATTGCAGCAACTCTGCGTCGATGGCCAAACCGGTGGTGATGCGACTGGAAAGACAGGGTGAGGCCGGCAAGTCCCGCAGATCATGCAGACCGAGGCTGTCCGCCAACTGCCGTATGGTGGCCTTGTCGATGCCAGCACTGACAAAGGGATGATGCACGCGCCACTCCTCGGCGGCCTTCAGGCCGGGACGATAATCCTGCAAATCATCCGTATTGGTGCCGGACGCCACATTGCCGCCAAACACCTGCCCGATTCTGGAATAAAGATTTTTTTTGCAGAAATAACAGCGGTTGACCGGATTGGCCAGATAGTCGGCATCTTCCATTTCGCCAGCGTCCAGCAGCCGCAGGCGCCATCCGGCAGCGGCCCCATGACGGCGCACCCGCGCCGCTGCCTGCGCCGGCACCGAGGGAGAACAGGCATGCATCATCAACACATCAAGCCCGGCGCCGTGAGCGATATGGGCCAGGGTCATGCTGTCGACGCCGCCACTGACGGCGATGGCAAGGGGTTGCAAGTCGGCAAGTTGCCGCTGTAATTCCCGAATCAGGGCTTGGGTTTCAGTCATGGTCTTCGGTCCCCAGCAGAATGGCCAGGGCGGCCATTTCGATGTCATGACGCAGGGCTTGGCGCTGGTGATGACTGAGGTCGGCGTGGGCCAGTTCATCCAGTTCCGCCTTGGCACTGAGGCGGCCGTCGGGACGCTGTCCCACCTTGGCATGGTACAGCACACCATCCAGCTTCACCGCCACGCTGCTGCGCGGCAATACCGCCCGCTGCTCCCAGGTTTTGCGGATACCCAGGGTCGTGGTTTCATTGAAGCAGGCAGCCATTACCCGCGTCTCGCTGACGGGTTCCAATAATATTCTCACCGCGCTGGCCTGGCGCTGTTTCTTGCCTATCACCGGCTGCTGGCTGACATCGAGCACACCTTCCAGGCCGCGAAGACGTTCCAGCCCCAGTGCCAACTCCTCGGGATTCTGGTCATCCACCTCGAACGCCAGCCGCAACACCGTGTCCTGGCGCCAGATCTGCTCAGCGGCCTCCTGCTCGAACACCAGGGCCCGCAGCACATTGCTGATACCAGGGAAACGCTTGGTGCCAAAACCATGGCCCACGGTTTGCAGAACGCCGCGTGACAATCCGGCATCCTGACTGGCCTTGAGGTAGTGGAGGATGGCAGCGCCAGTAGGGGTTACCCTTTCCCCCAGCAAGCCGTCATCGTGCCAGTGCCACCCCCTCAACAACAGGGCCGCTGCTGGCGCCGGCAACGGCAGGCGGCCATGGGCGCTTTGCACCATGCCACGCCCCGCTGGCAGGCTCGACACCGACCAGGTGCTGGCCCCCACTGCGTCGATCAGGTATGCGGCGGTGACAATGTCGGCGATGGAGTCCCAGGCACCCACTTCATGGAACACCACGGCGTCCACGCTCATGCCGTGCACGGCGGCCTCGGCCTCGGCCTGACACTGGAAAATGCCCTGGGCATGGCGTTTGACAGCTGGTGGCAGTTGGTTGTGTTCCAGAATGTGCTGGATGTCGCGGTGGGCACGATGCAGGTGGTCATGACCATGGTGCTGGTCCTCGCCATGGTGCTGACTTTCACTCTGGTGCAGGTGACCATGCTCTTGATGGTGATCTTGCCCGGTGACATCATCACGGCCATGGTGATGAATGTGCTCGTGGTTGCCTTCGTGATCATGGCCGTGATGGCCCCCAGCATCCAGTGCATCTGCCGTGGCCTCCGCGGCTTGTCCGGTCAGGGGGGTCACGGTGAAGCGACTGCCACTCAACACCCCATCATTGAAGGCCTCCAGATGCAGGCTGACCAGTGCAGGAAACCCCGCCAGCGCGGGCAGCCCGGACAGATCCTCGGCCAAGTGTGGAAAACAGTCCAACAGGGCGGCCGCGAACATGTCTCCCGCAATCCCCCCCACGGCGTCAAGATGTACGTGCCTGCCCATGACTTCCCCACAATCGGCAAAATGGCAATCCTACCATTCTTGCGCCCCGTAATCATTGCAATGGAAATCAGTGGTGGCTATCCTCGGTGTTGCCTCCAAGGCACCGGTATGACACACGTATTCATCCCCATCACGCCCCTGGCCGTTTGTTCAAACTGACATTAATGGTTGTTTCCGAATCCAACGAACAAGCCACCGTCATCACCCTGTGGCCCAACCGTTCCGCCACCTGGACGGAGACCAAGCTCGTCCTCGTATTGATCTGCGGCACCACCCTGGCCGTGGGTATTTTCTGGGCCGTGGCGGGGGCTTGGGCTGTATTGCCATTTTCCGGTCTTGAGGCCGCGTTGGTGGCATGGCTGCTGTACAAGGTGTCCTATGCCACTTATCAGCGCCAGCGCATCACCATCGGGGCTGATGAGGTATTGATCCAGTGTGGGGTGCATTTCCCGCGCCACAGTTGGCGTTTGCCCCGGGAGCAAACCTATCTGGCGGTCAAGCAAACCCAGCATCACCTGGACCCGCCTGTGATCAGCATTTATGACAGGCGCCATGATGTGGAGGTGGGGAGCTTTCTCAACCCGGAAGACAAGGACAAGGCCCTCAAGGCACTGCGCAATGCCGGCCTGCAAGTCCGCCGGCAGGTGGAACAAGCCGGGCGCGCCTCGCACCGACCCTGAGAGCCACTGGCTCTGGCACGCAGCCACCATTGCATGACCGCATCAACCCTCATCGCCCGTGGCAACGGGACGCGAGGCATCAGTGATCCACTCGCTCCACGAGCCCGCATAGAGCATAGCCTCACCCAGGCCCGCGTGTTTCATGGCCAGGATGTTATGGGCCGCGGTGACCCCCGAACCGCAGTAACATACCACGGGCAAATCATCCACATCCCCAATGACAGCCGCGAATTTTTCCCGCAATTGTTTCGGACTTTTGAAACAGCCTTCATTGTTCAGATTGGCCGCAAAAGAGGAGCACCTGGCACCTGGAATATGACCGGCGACTGGATCCAAGGGCTCCACTTCTCCCCGGAAGCGTGCCGGGTCCCTGGCATCCAACAGGCATTGGCGGCCAGCATTGATGGCCTCGGCTGTCACCGATGAAGTCAAACACGGCAAGGCCGAGTAATCGAAGCCTTCTGGCAAGGGTTCCGGCAAGGCGGATGTGACTCCGTGACCGGCCGCCAGCCAGGCCTGCCAGCCGCCATCCAACACCGCCACCTCGCCATGTCCAGCCCAGCGCAGCATCCACCACATCCTGGCGGCGATGGCACCCCCGGCATCGTCATAGGCCACCACCTGGGTATCCGGTCTCAGGCCCCAGGACTTGATCTTGGCCAGCCACGCCTCACGCAACGGCAGGGGATGGCGTCCAGTGTGTCCGGGAAGGTGGGGAGCACTGAGGTCATGTTCCAGATCAGCGCGCAAGGCGCCGGGCAGATGGGACTCCCGGTACAGTCGCTGACCCGCCTGTTTGTCGGCCAGGGAAAAGCGGCAATCAAAAATCAGACACTTGCCCTGTTCAATCAGGGCGTTCAGGGAAGCAACATCGATCAGGGTATTCATCACAGACTCATCATGGCTCGCATCAACCGCTGATTCTCTCGCGTGGAACAAGTATCTGGCAATATCAAGCACAGTGTTCATGACACCCGTTCTTGGAGATTACCCGGGAATCACCCCAATTTTGCTTTTGAACTATTACCGGACTTCCAATAAAAAAGCGGGGCTTGCGCCCCGCTTTCCCCCCTCTTGGACCGTCTCTATCAGAAGTTCACGTTGAGACTCATCTGATAGCGGCGGCCAAAGATATCGAACTGCTGGTTCACAGCCTGTGCGCCAGCACGGGTGCCATAGTTGGGCTGTATCGGCGGATGCCGGTCGAACAGGTTGTTGACGTTCAGCGCCAAGCGCCAAGTGCCCCCATTGTTCATGTCACCGTTGTAAGCCATCTGCAGGTTGGTGATATTCATCGAAGCAACTTCGTTGTGATCCACGTCCAATCTGCCATTCAGGTTCCACTGTGGGTTCAGCCTGCCACGACGGATGTAGCGTTGCTGCAACTGTACACTGTAGGGGCCCACGTTGTAGGTGCCGGTGATGTTGCCGGTGAAGTCCGGCGTTCCCACCGAACCCGAGGTGTTGACGCCGGTGGTGGCACCAAAGGGAATGTCCATCCTTTCCCGTACATAGCCACCCAGGAAGCGCATGTTGAACGACTCGTTCTGGCCATCGAAGAAGTTGGTCTCGGTGCGATAGCTGACCTCGTAGTCGATACCGGCCACCCGCGAACGCGCCACGTTCAAGGGCACGTTGAAGATCCTGCCGATGAAGCCGCTCTGAGGATCACGCTCGATCTGGTTACACAGGGATGCCACGCCTTGCAGTTCACACTCGTCGACGATACGTTGCAGGCCCAGGGTGCCAATGGCATCACTGATCTTCACGTCATACCAGTCCGCCGACATGCGCCAGCCGTCCAGCCAGGACGGTTGATAC
>JBJHAY010000179.1:0-7658 GCA_050485205.1 Gammaproteobacteria bacterium | reverse complement strand
CAGGTTGAGGTTGGTGGCGGCGTAGAGGCTTTCTCCCTCCTTGAGCAGGCCCTTGTTCACCAGCAGCTTTTCGATCTTCTCGTGACCCTGTTCGGTCAATTCCACCTGGCGGCTCTTTTCATCCACGAAGAAGTCGCCGTCGATTTCCTCCGGCGCATCCTGCATGCGGCGCTCCAGCATCGACTTCTCTTCGGGTTTTTCCGCCTTCTTCATCAAGGGCACCAGGGCATTGATGGCCTGGTAACGCTTGGAACTGTCCTGTACCGCGCCGGAAATGATCAGGGGCGTGCGCGCCTCGTCGATCAAAATCGAGTCCACTTCGTCGACAATGGCGAAATTCAATTCACGCTGGAACTTGTCCTGCAAGCGAAACGCCATGTTGTCGCGCAGATAGTCGAAGCCGAATTCGTTGTTGGTGCCATAGGTAATGGCAGCCGCGTAGGCCTCGCGCTTGTCCTCCGGCCCCTGTCCTGGCACTACCACGCCCACGGTCAAGCCCAGAAACTCATACAGCGGCCGCATCCAGTTGGCATCGCGAGTGGCCAGGTAGTCGTTCACAGTCACCAGATGCACACCCTTGCCGGTGAGGCCGTTGAGATAGGCCGGCAAGGTCGCAACCAGGGTCTTACCCTCGCCGGTGCGCATTTCGGCGATCTTGCCTTCGTGCAAGACGATGCCACCGATCATCTGCACATCGAAGTGACGCATATTGAGAGTGCGCTTGCCCGCCTCCCGCACCACGGCAAAGGCCTCGGGCAAAATCTGGCCCAGGCTTTCGCCATTGTCGTGGCGCTGCCTGAACTCTTCAGTCTTGGCACGCAGTTCCGCATCGGAAAGCGCCGCCATGCTTTCTTCCAATGCATTGATTTTATTGACTACTTTTCCAATGCGCTTGAGCTCGCGCTGGTTCTTGTTGCCGAAAATGCTGCTGACGATACTGGTAAACATAATTGGACTGACGACACTCGACGAAATGAATGGATAGATGAACTAATCAGAATGGGAGTGCTGCATCAGCGCACTTCCCGATCCGGGGGCAAGCCAGCACCCGGCAGGGAGGGAATCAGCGGATATTGCGGTGGATGTAGGAGGCAGGATCCACCACGCGGCCGTTTTTGTGCACCTCGAAGTGAACGTGAGGCCCGGTTGAGCGGCCTGTAGTCCCTGACAAGGCAACGACCTGGCCACGCTTGACCACATCGCCAGGCTTGACCAGAATTTTCGAATCATGTGCATAGAGTGTTTCATAGCCATTGCCATGATTGATCTTGACCACCAGGCCATAACCAGGGGTATCGCCAGCAAAGGTGACCACGCCCGCGGCCACCGCATGTACCTCGGCACCTTCACGGCCAGTGGCGAAATCGATGCCCTGATGCCAGGCCATCTTGCCGGAGAAGGGGTCGATGCGGCGACCGAAGGGCGACGAGACCCAGCCCTTGCCCACGGGACGCCCTGCAATGAAGGCGTCATCCTGCAATTTGCGATCAGCGATCAACGGTTCGAGGATTTCCAACTGCTGCTGCCGCCCCTCGATCTGACGGGACAGCTCCTCCAGGGCCTGAATGAAGTCTGGCGCCTGGTAGTCAGCGCCGACCGGCAACTCCGGGCCACCCATGGGAGGGTCTTGGCTAAAGTCGAATTCGCCGTTGTCGAGGCCGGCCATGCTGGTCAACTGGGCCCCAAGGGCATCAAGACGCAAAAGCTTGGCTTGCAGGCTCGCCACCCGCTGAGTCAGTGCCTGTAACTGGGCCACCGCCTCCGCCTTGATCTTGCCGATTTCCTCTCCCTGCTGGTCGAGCAATGCCTGCACTGCTTTCTCGCCGTGCAATTCGGCACTCCGGGATATCGCCAACTGATTGCCGTAGTAACCGATCAACACCGGCAACCCCAGCAGACAGACACTCAAGACCACCTTCACCCAGCCCTTCAGGACTATTGCACTGGTGCCACCATGCTTGTCATCGACGATTATTATTTTCATATCATCCGGTCGTTCACGCTGAGGAGTCCCGGCCACGGCCATCCCGCCCCCCGGCGGGTGCCGGCGCGCTGCTACGCGGCAGCAGGGCGCAAATAGGAAATCGGCGCGCTCTCCTCCTGTTCGAATATTGCCACTTCCCAGGCTTCCTCCGTGGCCAACAGCTTGCGCAGCAAGGCGTTGTTCAGAGCATGCCCGGACTTATACCCCTGAAACTCACCGATCAACGTCCTGCCCAGCAGGTAAAGATCGCCGATGGAATCCAGAATCTTGTGTTTGACGAATTCATCCTCGTAGCGCAGGCCGTCTTCATTCAATACCCGGTAGTCTCCCACCGCCACGGCATTGTCCATGCTGGCACCCAGGGCCAGATTACGGTTGCGCAGTTCCTCGAACTCATGCATGAAGCCAAAGGTGCGGGCACGGCTGACCTCCTTGACGAAGGAGGTGGAAGAAAAGTCGATGGTGGCTTCCTTGGCGTAACGACGATGCACGGGATGATCATAGAGCAGGGTGTAACCCACCTTGAAACCATTGAAAGGCTTGAGGCTGACCCACTTGTCGCCCTGCTCGACCCGAATTTCCTGCTTGATGCGGATGTATTTCTTGGGGGCATCCTGCTCCTGAATACCCGCGGACTGAATCAGGAAAACAAAGGGGCCGGAGCTGCCATCCATGATGGGCACCTCGGGAGCGCTGACATCGACATAGGCATTGTCGATCCCAAGGCCGGACATGGCGGCCATCAGATGCTCAACCGTGGAAACTCTGACATCATCCTTGATCAGAGTGGAAGAAAGGGTGGTTTCACCCACGTACTCAGCCAGGGCGGGGATGCTGACAACGGGATCCAGATCGACTCTGCTGAAGATGATACCGGTGTCTACGGGAGCAGGCCTCAGCGTAAGGTAGACCTTTTTACCGGTATGCAGGCCCACGCCAGTGGCCCTGATGATGTTCTTCAGTGTTCTCTGTCTGATCATGGAGTTATGGGCTTTCCTCGTCGGCTCAGCCGGACATGTCACGGGCTGGTCGCTAAAGGCCGCATACTATCAAACTGAAAGAGAATCACCAAGCACCAAAATCCTGGGGCGGAATCACCCCGGCCCGCCAGGGGTTGGGCGGGTCAGGGCTGCCTGGTAAGGGGGTGGCGGCGGCACCACCCCTTCTGTTTACCTCAATCCGCCTGTTTGCGCAGGAAGGCGGGGATGTCCAGATAGTCCATGTCCGGCTCCGCGCCGACCGCCTTGGCCATCATTGGCTTGCTGGCCATGTCCACGGCCACCGCCTGTGGCTTGCGCATGACCGCCGGCTTGTCCAGGCCGGTGAAATCCAAGGTTTTGACTGGTGTCCGGCCAGCGCTGTTGTCCACCATCTTGGCCGGCCGAACCTCTACCTGCTGCTGGGGGCCCAGGCCAGTAGCCACCACGGTGACACTGATTTCACCCTGCATGGTGGGATCAATGACTGTCCCCACCACCACGATTGCCTGATCAGAGGCAAACTCGGAGATGGTGTCTCCCACCTGGGAGAACTCGCCCAGGGTCATGTCTTCACCAGCAGTGATGTTGATCAAGATGCCACGCGCGCCCTGCAGATTGACATCATCCAACAAGGGGCTGCTGATGGCGGCCTTGGCTGCCTCCACCGCACGGTTGTCACCACTGGCTATGCCAGTGCCCATCATGGCCATGCCCATCTCGTGCATGACCGTGCTGACATCGGCAAAGTCCACGTTGATCATGCCGGGACGCATGATCAAATCCGCTATGCCTTTCACCGCTCCCAGCAATACATCATTGGCTGCCTTGAAGGCGTCGATCAGCGTGGCGCCAGCTCCCAGCACGCTCAACAACTTCTCGTTGGGGATGGTGATGAGGGAGTCCACATGCTCGGCCAGTTCCTTGATGCCCTGCTCGGCAATCTGCATGCGCTTGCGTCCTTCGAAGGGGAAGGGCTTGGTCACCACGGCCACCGTGAGAATGTCCAACTCCCTGGCGATCTGGGCTACCACTGGCGCACCACCAGTACCAGTACCACCTCCCATGCCGGCGGTGATGAACACCATGTCGGCGCCGGACAGTACTTCCTTGATGCGCTCACGATCCTCCAGCGCCGCCTCCCTGCCGACATTGGGATTGGCGCCAGCGCCAAGTCCCTTGGTAATGCCGCTACCCAGTTGCAACGTGAGCCTGGAGCCCACTTTTTCCAGGGCCTGGGCATCTGTGTTGGCCACGATGAACTCCACGCCCTCGATGGTGTTGGAGATCATGTGCTGAACGGCGTTGCCACCACCGCCACCGACACCGATCACCTTGATTACCGCGTTCTGTGTCACATTGTCGATCAATTCAAACATGGTATACCCCCTGCTTTGCCGCCGTGAATAAAAAACATTGAAAACAATCCTGCTTCAAACCTCAGTTTTAAATCGATTCCATAGCCCCTCGTCATGCGGGCCCGTCCTTCAATCTGCCTTGAAAAAGAAATTTTTCACCCGTTCCAGTATGTTAATTTTTGGTTCTCTGCCACCATTCATCACTTCTCGATCACTCGCCTGTTTCATGCCATAGAGCAGCAGCCCGACTCCGGTGGAGTAGATGGGATTGCGTACGATGTCCACCAGGCCATTGACTTCATTGGGCGTGCCGATGCGCACAGGCATGTGAAAAATCTCTTCCGCCAGTTCAACCACGCCTTCCATCTTGCTGGTACCGCCTGTCAACACCAGTCCAGCGGCCAGCATGTCTTCGTAACCACTGCGACGAATTTCAGCGAGAATCAAATTGAACAGTTCGTCGTAACGTGGCTCCACCACATTGGCCAGGGCATGACGTGACAACTCACGAGGAGCGCGATCACCCACGCCAGGTACCTTGATCATTTCATCCGGGCTCGCCAACTGTGCAAGCGCGCACGCGTACTTGGTTTTGATTTCCTCGGCATTTTCAGTGGGCGTGCGCAGGGCCATGGCGATATCGTTGGTCACCTGATCCCCAGCAATCGGAATCACACCGGTGTGACGTATCGCGCCCTCGGTAAAAATGGCGATATCAGTGGTGCCTCCGCCAATATCAATCAGGCAAACCCCCAACTCTTTTTCATCCTCTGTCAATACCGCATAGCTGGAGGCAAGCTGTTCAAGAATGATTTCTTCTGTTTCCAGACCACAACGCTTGATGCACTTTTCAATGTTCTGCACCGCATTGGTGGCGCAGGTAACCAAGTGCACCTTGGCTTCCAGGCGCACACCCGACATGCCCAACGGCTCCTTGACACCTTCCTGGGAGTCGATGATGTATTCCTGTGGAAGGATGTGCAGCACCCTCTGGTCGGCAGGAATTGCAACAGCCTGGGCGGCATCGATGACGCGTTCGATGTCGGCGGGATAAACCTCCTTGTCCCTGATGGCAACAATGCCATGGGAGTTCATGCTGCGGATATGACTGCCGGCAATGCCCGCGTATACCGAATGTATCTGGCATCCCGCCATCAGCTCCGCCTCTTCCACCGCCCGCTGTATGGACTGCACCGTTGACTCGATATTGACTACCGTGCCTTTCTTCAAGCCACGCGACTTGTGCCGACCGATGCCAACAATGTTGAGACCACCCTCGTCATTGATCTCTCCGACAATGGCCACCACCTTAGAGGTGCCGATATCGAGGCCGACGATCATGTTCCCGCCTGATGCATTAGCCATGCTGTGTCACCTGCTGTTTCCCGATTTTCATTGTTTTCCTCTTGTCTGGCCTTTCACGATCAATTCCAGACGACTAATTACTTGCTAATTCTTCCGGCTCCGGCTTACGTTTGCTGACTGCAACGCCATTGGAGTAACGCAGGTCGACAGCTTCCAAGGAATCCATGTTTTGTTCCAGCAACACATCCACCAGGGTGACAAAGCGCCGCATCCTATCCATGATATTGTGCTTGCCCACCCTTACCTTCACCCCATTGTCCAGTGACATTTCCCAGCCACCCCTGGCACTCATTTCAAGACGGCTCATTCTCATGCCCAGTGGATAAAGTAACTGGTTGAATTTCTGATACTGCTCCATCACTTCGCGTTCTGATCCGGACGGCCCCATCAGCCTTGGCAGATGCTCATGGCCAGTCGTATCCGATGGGGTAAATACCCGCCCTTCCTGATTCAACAGCGCCTGTTCCCCCCAACGGGCAATTGCCCGCTCCTCGGTAACATCAATGATCATGGTGTCCGGCCATTCCCGGCGCAGTTGCACATCCCTGATCCAGGGATGCGCCTCAAGCGAGGCCTGCACTTGTTCCAGATCGACGGCGATCATGCTCTGATTCATGAAGCCCGCGAATGCCAACTTGATCTCCTGTTCCCGCACGTTGTTGAGCGCACCTTCCAGTTTCACGAAGCGGATTCTCTGCTCACTCAAGGTCTGATACAGCTGCCGGCCATGATCCGCGCCAAAATAGGCCAGAATCGCCACGACACCCGCAACCAGCACACGTTTCCAGACACCGCTGCGGCGACGGGTTCGTGGCGTGCGTAGCGAGGTGGCACCGCGTCCGGCCTGACGCCGCTGCCTTTCCTTGATGTCGTAGGCATCTGGCCTCATCATCCCTCCCTGGCCGGGTCGAGATCACTGCTGGCGAGTATTTTCACCACCAATTCCTGGAAGTTCATGCCCGCTGCCTCGGCAGCCATGGGCACCAGGCTGTGGTCAGTCATGCCCGGTATGGTATTGACTTCCAGCAGCCAGAACCGGCCATTGCCATCGCGCATGATGTCCACCCTGCCCCAGCCCCGGCAACCTATTGCCTTGTAGGCATCAAGTGCCAGTTGACCCACTTCATTCATGGCACGCTGATCCAAGTCACAGGGACAGAGATACTCGGTATCGGCGCCCTTGTACTTGGCATGAAAATCATAAAATTCACCAGGGACGCGCAACTCGATTACCGGCAGGACCTCTTCATCAAGAATGGTCACGGTGTACTCGCGCCCTGCAATCCAGGTTTCTGCCATCACCTGCTGGTCATAGGCACTTGCCGCGAGATAGGCAGCATGCAAGGCTTCCGCGTTGGCGGCCTTGCCGATACCAATGCTGGAACCCTCCTTCACCGGTTTCACAAACACAGTACCCAGGCGGTGCAGCACGGCTTCCCAATCAGTATTGCTGTTCAACATCTCGAATCCTGGCGTGGGAAGGCCAATGCCTTGCCACAGTTGCTTGCAACGAACCTTGTCCATGGCCAAGGCGCAAGCCAGCACACCACTGCCAGTGTAGGGAATACCCAGCAATTCCAGGGCAGCCTGCACCTTGCCATCCTCACCCTTGCGCCCATGCAGCATTATGAAAACCCGATCCGGCTTTTCCCGGATCAAACGATCAACAAAGTTTCCTACAGCATCCATGCCCACGGCATTGATACCGGCCCCCACCAGGGCTTTCAGCACCGCGCCTCCGCTGATCAGGGAGATTTCTCTCTCCGCGGAATCCCCTCCCATCAGCACGATAACCTTGCCGAAATCACGCATGACCCACGCCCTCCCTTGACAACCTGCGGGCCAGGGCGCCGATATTGCCTGCTCCCTGCATCAACAATAAATCATCATCCTGGAGCAACTCGTCGAGACGCTCATCGATACTGTCCATGTCCTTCACGAATACAGGATCAATTTGGCCACGCTGACGGATAC
>JBJHAY010000178.1:0-7718 GCA_050485205.1 Gammaproteobacteria bacterium | reverse complement strand
GTGTATTACCAGACCTATACGGAAGGTCCGGAACAACTGCTTGAAGCCGTCCGCTTCTGTTTTGAACTGGGCATGGATGTGAACCACGCCAATTCCATGGGTTTGACGGCCCTGCATGGCGCCGCCAACCGGGGTTCGGACGATATCATTCGCTTCCTGGTGGAAAAAGGTGCCCACCTGGATGCCCTGGACAATGAAAACCGCTCCCCCCTGGATTGGGCCAAGGGCGTATTCCTGGCCACTAATCCGGCGGAGGTGAAGCCGTCTTCAATGGCGCTGATCGCGGAGTTGCTGAAGGCACAGGGCAAGGAGGTCAGATAGTACTGGCGCCTACAGGCCAGGCCAGGCCTCGATCTTGATCCGGGTGACCAGCACAGGGCCTTCCATGCCACGGGGATCAATGATCAATGCCTCGCCCTCGTCCATGCCCTCACTGTCATCGGGAAATGCGGCGGAGACGTTGGGTGCATGGGTGATCAAGAGTCTGTTACCCGAGACCACCTCCTCCGCCACCTGGGCAAGCAGCCACGCAGTGCGGGCGTCCCGGTTCGGCCCCATGTTTTCGTTGCTCAATTCCTCATGCTCGGCAACTTGCTCTAATCCCGCCAGCCGCGCGGTTTCCAGGGCGCGGTAGGTGGGGCTGCTGGCCACTTCACTGATGTCGATGCCAAGCCGACGCACCGCCTCGCCGAAGGCAATGGCATCGCGGCGGCCCTGTTCATCCAGTTGTCGTTCGCGGTTGACATTGTCGGGATTGGCACTGGCGGCATCAGGTGCCTGGCGCGGGGAATTGGCATGGCGCATGACGATGACGAAACCGCCCTGGCGCAACGCGCCCACCAGGGCTTCACCGCTGATGTCCTGCTGGGTATATCCAGGAGTGGTAAACAACAGCAGGGTAGAGAACAGCAGGCCTTGAAGTAATGGAACGAAGGGTGTTGTTTTCATCGTGCGCCTCCTTTTTATTGAAATGCACTCTTTTATTGAAATGCACCTTTATTGAAATGCACCTTTATTGAAATGCACCTTTATTGAAATGCACCTTTATTGAAATGCACCCTGTAGGAGCCTGCCCCGCAGGCGACGGAATATTGTCGCGAGCAAGGCTCGCTCCCGCAGCGCCTTGCATGAGTCTGCCCTGCGGGCGATTCGACCTTGTCGCGAGCAGGGCTCGCTCCTACAAGGGTCTGGGGTCAATCGGGAAAGCTCGCGGTATCCCGGAAAATCGGCGAATCATTGAGAAAGGCCATGCCTTCCGCCACATGGCAGGCCATGCACAGGCCACGCTCAGTCTGAAAGACCTGTCGAATTTGCTCTTTATTGCCCTCCCGCAGGGCGGTGTCGAGTTGTGCCCAGGAGGTATCCAGGAACATGGCTTCGGCATTGGGGGTGCGATTGGGGCGTTTCATCAGGGCGACATTGAAGACGTCCCGCAGCTTGCCCCAGTGGTGCAGGCCGAGTTCCCAGTTTTCATCGATGATGGCGTGGTAGAGCTGCTGGTAGCGGTAACCGACCTGCCACATCTGTTCATAAGTGCCACCGGCATAGATCTGAATGCGCCGGAAGCGTTCATTGTCATCCGTGGCGTCCAGCAGCCAGTTGGCACTGGGTGGATTGGCCTGGCCTTCCTCCAGGCCACGGATGCCCTTGGGCAGGCGCGACTCGCTCTGCGCGACACTGAAGCTGGCTAGGCTGGCGGTGGCGATAAGCACCAGGATGCGGGTCATGGTGTGATAACAAGGTTTCATCTTTCCCTCCTCCGTATTCTTGAGGCTGCACATGCTGCCTGATTGGCTGGATTCCTTCACGCCCGCATCAGCCTAGCCCGATACGGCCAGCAGATCAAGAAAACCAAGGAAGTGCTGAATAGTGCCTCCAAGTCGCCGCACGGTGGCAAGCCGAGCAAAAACGATTGACAATCGGTTTTTTGAAACAGCACAATGCCGATTCTTGCTTTGCGGAATTCCCCCATGATTCTTGGTGAACTGGAAAAGGAAGTACTCAAATATTTCTGGCACCACCCGGTCGCTGACGCCAAGACCGTGCATGGCTATTTCAGCCGCCACCGGGGCGGCACCCTCAACACCATTCAAAGCACGCTGGATCGCCTTTACAAGAAAGGCCTGCTCAGCCGCTACAAGGAAAGCCACGCCTTCCAGTACCAGGCGGCGGTCGATCGCAAGACCTTCATCGGCTCCCTGATCCAGGACGTGCTGAAGGAATACTCCCGGGAACATGACGACGGCGTGCTGGCCGCCTTTGTGTCCTTTTCCTCCGAATTGGACCCTGGACAATTGGAGAAACTCGAACAGATGATCAAGCAGTTCCGTGAACAGGGTCCCCAGGAGGACTCGCCATGATCACTGGCAAGCTCTCCCTGCTGCTGCACCTGCTGGCCATCTTCGGTGTGTTCATGCTGATGACCGTGCTGATCCTGACCTTGCTGCAACAACCGCTGTTGCGGCGGTTACGATCTTACACACCCTCCGCGCGCCGTCAGTGGCTGTGGTTGATCGGTCTGCTGCCGATGCTCAGCGGGCTGCTGGCAGTGTTCTTCGTGATGCTGCCTTCCCTGCGTTTTGCCCTGTTCTCTGACTGTCCCGAGTGTCATGTCCACGACGATCCCTACGAACACCTCTGCTGGTACCACCCACTCGACTTTTATCTATTGAGTTGGCAGAGCTTTTTCTTGCTGGGCATAGCACTGCTGGTCTTGCATGGGCTATGGCGCAGCCTGAGTTCGATCATGGTCCTGGAACGGGAGGCAGCCAAGCTGATGGCCTTCGCTGATAACACCACCACAGGCTACCAGCGTCTGGACAGCGACATTCCCTGCGCCGTCACCCTGGGTCTGTGGCGGCCGCGCAGCCTCATCAGTTCCTGTCTGGAAACCGCTCTCAGCCCGGAAGAACTCGAAGTGGTGGCCCGGCACGAAGCTGCCCATGCCGCCAACCGCGACCCCCTGAAACAATTCATCTACCGTGTCGTCGCCTTCCTGTTCCCGTCGCGCGCCTTCATCCGGGAGATGGAGTTGGCCATGGAGCAATGTGCCGACCTCGCAGTGGCCCGGCATGTTCCGGATCGCGCCCTGATTGCCTCCACCATCCTCAAGGTACGCAAAATGAGCGAACATTCCGCCTCCCTGATTGCCGGCGCCGGAGTCAACAACTTCAATGCCAGCGTTCTGGAACAAAGAATCAGATTTTTGTTGACCATGCAACATGGATGGGCTTTCCCAGTTGCAAAATTATTGCTGGGGTTTTCCCTGCTGATGGTTGCCGGGCTGCTCTCCGGTGATGCCGTCCATCATGGCATAGAGTTTCTGCTCTCCTACTGAAAATATTCCCATGCCGCTTCATTGCCATTGCATTTATTTTTTATCGCATAAAAAACCGGTCGGTGATCGGTTTTACTGTCGCCATCACTTTCCCATCCGAGGGACTCAGCCATGAATCTGGTCAACCACTGTCTGCGCCGTCCCCTGACCGTGCTGGTGATCGCCCTGGCGGTATGCCTTACCGGCTTCATGGGCTTGGATCGCATGTCGCGCGACATCTTCCCTCCCCTGGGCATCCCAACCATTTATGTGGCACAACCTTACGGCGGCATGGATCCGGCGCAGATGGAGGGTTACCTGACCTATTACTACGAATATCACTTCCTCTACATCACTGGCATTGAGCATATCGAGTCCAAATCGATCCAGGGTGCTTCGATCATGAAGCTGCAATTCCACCCTGGTACCGACATGTCCCAGGCCATGTCGGAAACCATTGGCTATGTGAACCGCGCCCGTGCCTTCATGCCCACCGGTACCGTACCTCCCTTCGTCATGCGCTTCGACGCCGGCAGCGTGGCCGTGGGCTATCTGGTGTTCGGCTCCGATAATCCCGAACGCACCCTGGGCCAGATGCAAGATGCCGCCCTCAACCAGGTGCGCCCCCTGTTCGCCACCCTGCCAGGGGTGTCGGCGCCTCCGCCTTTCGGCGGCAGCGCCCGCAGCATCCTGGTCAATGTGGACCCGGAGCGGATGCGCTCCTACAACCTGTCACCGGACGAAATCGTCCGCGCCATCACCCTGGCCAATGTGATCAGCCCTTCCGGCAACATGAACCTGGGAGACCGCTACCCCATCGTCCCGGTCAACGCCGTGGCCGGGAATGTCACGGATCTGGAGGCCGTGGCCCTGCGCACCAACCCCCAGGGCACTGTCTTCGTGCGCGACGTGGCAAGCGTGGAGGATGCTTCGGACATCGTCACTTCCTACGCCCTGGTCAATGGCGGGCGCACCGTCTATCTGCCCGTGACCAAGCGCAGCGATGCCTCCACCCTGGACGTGGTACAGGCGGTGCGGGACAACATCGACCGTTTCCAGAGCGTGCTGCCCGATGACATCACGGTGAGTTACGAATTCGACCAGTCGCCGGTGGTGACCTCTTCCATCAATAACCTGATACAGGAAGGCACCCTGGGTGCCCTGCTCACCGGCCTCATGGTATTGCTGTTCCTGCGCAACTGGCGCAGCGCCGGCATCGTGGTGGTGACCATTCCCCTGTCGCTGCTGGCCTCGGTGGCGGCCCTCTGGTTCAGCGGCCAGGACATCCACCTGATGACCCTGGGAGGTCTGGCCCTGGCGGTGGGCATTCTGGTGGACATGGCGACAGTGACCATCGAGAACATCCATACTCATATGGCCCGTGGTTCGAGCCCGGCCCGTGCCGCTGCCGATGCAGTGAAGGAAACCGCCGGCCCCCTGCTGGTGGCCATGCTCTGCGTTCTGGCAGTATTCATCCCGGCCTTCTTCATGGAGGGCGCGGCCCGGGCCCTGTTCGTGCCCCTGGCGCTGGCAGTGGGTTTCGCCATGGTGGCAGCCTTCCTGCTTTCGGCCACCCTGGTCCCAATCTTTGCCGCTTACACCCTGAAGGCGGGGCAGGCCCACCAGGAAGAGGAAATCAGTACCACTTCCCAATTCAGCCGCTGGGTCAGTACCTCCGTGAAGGGCTGGCCACTGGTGGTCCCCACCTATCTGATGGCGACCGTGCTGGCCATCCTGGTGATCGGCACCAACCTGGGTTATGAAATCTTTCCTGCTTCGGACACCGGCCAGTTCGCCCTGCGCTTCCGCGCCGACAGCGGCACCCGCCTCGATGAAACCGAGCGCTACGCCAGACAGGTCCTCGCCATCATCGACCGGGAAGCCGGTGGCGAGGACAATGTGGACATGAGCATCGGCATGGTGGGCGTACATGCCCCCAATTACCCGGTGAATCTCATTCACCTCTGGAATGCCGGGCCCGAGGAAGGCTGGCTGGCAGTGCAACTGAACCGCGGTGCAGGCATTCGCGTCGCCGATTTCACCGAGCGCCTGCGCCAGGTCTTTGCCGAGGAGATGCCGGAATTGCGGGTCTCCTTCGAGCCCAGCGACATCGTCAGCAAGGTGATGAGTTTTGGGTCCTCCACGCCGATTGAAGTGGCAGTGAGTGGTCCTGACTTTGCGGTATCCCGGGAACACGCGGAAGCCATCCGTGAACGCCTGAGCCAGTTGCCCATGCTGCGCGATGTGCAGATCGCCCAGACCCTGGACTTTCCCACGGTCAACGTCAATGTGGACCGGGAGCGAGCCGGCACCCTGGGGGTCAGGGTCAGCGATGTCACCCGCTCCCTGGTGGCGGCCACCACTTCCAGCCGCTTTACCGTGGCCAACCTGTGGGCCGATCCCAGTTCGGGTGTCAGCTACAACGTGCAGGTGCAGATTCCCCAGACCCTCACCAATTCCCTTGATGACATCATGAACATTCCCGTCAGCGCGGACACCGGCAAATCCGTGCTCTTGCGCAACCTGGCGGAGATCGACCTGGGCACTGCCGTGGGCACCTATGAGCGCTACAACATGAACCGGGTGGTGAGCGTCACGGCCAACATTCACAACGCCGACATCGGCCGGGTCACCGGCGAAATCACCCGCGCCATTGCCGAACTGGGTGCCGCCGCCGATGACCGCACCACGGTGGACCTGCGGGGCCAGTGGGTCCCCCTGAGCCAACTGATCGAAGGCTTCCAGTCAGGCATCATCATCACCGTGGTGGTAATCTTCCTGATACTGACCGCCGTGTTCCAATCCTTCCGCCTGGCCCTCACCGTGGTGTCCACCGTGCCGGCGGTGTTGGCCAGCGTGGTCTTCACCCTCTGGATCACCGGCACCACCCTCAACATCCAGTCCGCCATGGGCGCCATCATGGCCATCGGCGTGGCGGTGGCCAATGCCATTCTGTTGGTGACTTTTGCCGAGCAGGCCCGTGTGCAGGGCCAGACCAATGACGAGGCTGCCGTGACCGGTGCCCGCACCCGACTGCGTCCCATCCTGATGACCAGCCTGGCGATGATCGCAGGCATGATGCCGCTGGCCCTGGGACTGGGAGATGGCGGTGACCAGATCGCCCCCCTGGGCCGCGCGGTGGCCGGTGGTCTGGCGGGGGCCACAGTGGCCACCCTCCTGGTGTTGCCGGCCTTTTTCGCCATGTTGGCACCCCTCAGCAAACAATCCCCCTCACTCGATCCCGATGATGAAAGGAGCTCAGCCTATGAAGGCCGTTGAACTCAGATGGATGCCAACCCTGGCCCGGCTGCTGCCGCAGACCAGGCACGGCGCTTCCCCGGTGTCTACCAGTGGTAAAAAGCCCGGGAGCCTGTCGGACTTGGGCAATCGTAGCGCAATAATATTGGGGGTGGCCCTGAGCTTCTGCCTGCTCAATGCCCACGGGGCTGAAAATCCAGTGGTGGAAACCGTCACCCCAAGTCGGGGCGATGTGGCCCGTTACGTGGCCCTGCCCGGCACCCTGGTGGCCGATCAGCAGGCCACTGTCTACGCCAAGATGCCCGGCTACCTGAATGCCATCCATGTGGACAAGGGAGATGCTGTCAGCACCGGCCAGCTGCTGGCGGAGCTGGAAATGCCGGAACTGGAAGCCGATGCCACCAGGTTCTCGGCGCTGGTGCGGGTAGCAGAACGGGATTACGAACGACTCTCCTCGGCCCGTGAACAGGCACCAGACCTGGTGGTGCCACAAATGGTGGACGAAGCCCTCGGCCGCCTGGAAACCTCCAGGGCTGATCTGGACCGTAGCCGTGAGCTGCTGAATTATGGCCGCATCCTGGCACCCTTTGCCGGCGTCATCACCATGCGCTATGTGGATCCCGGTGCCTATATCCCTGCCGCCACTTCCGGTGCTTCGGCCAATACCGCGGCCATTGTCACCATCATGGACCTGTCCCGCCTACGGGTGCAGATTCCAGTCCCTGAGCGGGATGCAGCCCTGGTACGCAACGGACAACCGGTGCGCCTGCGGGTGGAAGGGCTGCCGGATCGCTGGGAAGCCGTGGTCAGTCGCATCAGTTATGCCCTCGACCCCGGGTCCCGCACCATGCTGGTGGAAGCGGACCTGGAGAATCCGGAGCAGATCCTGCGCCCTGGCATGTACGCCCATGTGGAAATCGGCGTGGAAACCCACGAAAACGTGCTGGTGATACCAAGTGCGGCCCTGATCAGTGAACGTAGCGGGACTTCAGCCTTCGTGGTTGAAGGCGACAGAGTACGCCGGATCTCCGTTGGCACCGGCTTCAATGATGGTGACCTGGTGGAAATCCTCTCCGGCCTTGACGGCACGGAAACCCTGGCCATTCCCCCCACCGGCGGACTCACTGATGGCCAGGCCATCAGC
>JBJHAY010000177.1:0-7788 GCA_050485205.1 Gammaproteobacteria bacterium | reverse complement strand
TTGCGGCTCTTCCTTCATCGCCTTTTCCAGGGTCATGCCTGGCTCAAAGGGCACCAGCTTCGACAACTTGTCGGCCAGACCATAGGACTTGCCTTGCACCCGTGCCACGTCACGGATTACCGCCTTTGCCGCCATGCTGCCGAAGGTGATGATCTGGGATACGGCCTCCTGCCCATAGAGTTCAGCCACGTGCTCGATCACCCGATCACGGCCATCCATGCAGAAGTCCACATCGAAATCAGGCATGGACACCCTTTCCGGATTGAGGAAGCGCTCGAACAGCAAGTCGTATTGCAGTGGGTCCAGGTCTGTGATCTTGAGCGCATAGGCCACCAGGGACCCAGCCCCCGAGCCACGACCGGGTCCGACGGGGATGCCATTATCCTTGGCCCATTGAATGAACTCCATGACGATCAGGAAGTAGCCCGGAAAGCCCATCTGGTTGATGATGTCCAACTCAAAATTCAGACGCTCCCGGTAACGAGCCGCGATTGCCGGGAAGTCCTGGTGCTCGGTGTCATAAAGCGTTGCCAGCCTGGCAGCCAGCCCCTTCTCGCTTTCCAGGCGGAAAAAGTCCTCGATGGTCATTCCTGGCGGCACCGGATAGTTGGGCAGGAAGGGCTTCCCCAAAACCAGATTCAGCGTGCAGCGGCGCGCGATTTCCAGGGTGTTCTCCAGGGCTTCGGGAATGTCCTCGAACAGTTCCGCCATCTGGTCGGCGCTTTTGAGATATTGCTGGTCACTGTAATTACGCGGTCGCCTGGGGTCATCAAGGGTGCGCCGCTCATTGATGCAGACCCTGACTTCATGAGCCTCGAACTCATCCTGGGTCAGGAAGCGCACATCATTGGTGGCCACAACTGGACATTCCAGCCGTTCTGCCAGGTGGACACTGTCCACCACCAGGCGCTCGTCCCCTGGGCGCCCCGTGCGTTGCAATTCCAGGTAAAAGCTGTCCGGGAACAAGTGCATCCAATCCCGCAGCAATTTTTCCGCCTGTGGGATGTCCGCTGACAACAGTGCCTTGCCCACGTCCCCATGGCGCCCCCCGGAGAGCGCGATCAAATGCTCGGTTTTGCCCTTGAGCCAGGAGCGGCGAATACAGGGGTTACCCCGGGACTGCCCTTCCTGGTAGGCCCGCGAAATCAATTCCGTCAACGCCCGGTAGCCGTCATTGTTCTTTACCAACAGGCATAGCACCGAGGCCTGTTCGGGATTGTCATCTTCAACCACCAGCACGTCACTGCCGCAAATAGGCTTGACGCCCCTGGCCCCAGCCTCGCTGTAGAATTTGATCAGGGCGTAAAGATTGACGTGATCGGTGATGGCCACCGCTGGCATACCCAGTGCCACGGTCTTTTTCACCAGGTCCTTGACCCGGACCAGACCATCCACAATGGAGTATTCAGAATGGAGACGGAGATGAACGAACTGTCTCTGCATCAATACAAGTTCCGCGGGAATACTAGTGATTCATTCCGCCAGGCGCCTGCGGCATCAAGGCGGGTTATGAGGTCCAAGTGTAGCCTGTTTTGAGCCCAGCACCCAATCACTGGGATCCCAACATTGCGGCTACTGGACGGAATGAGCGCCGGTGCGCTGGGCATGGCCCCAGTCTGCGCAAGGCTTCAAGGTGGGCGGTGGTGGGATAGCCCTTGTGGACGGCAAAGCCATAACCAGGGTAGTCCTGATCCAGGCGCGTCAGCTCCCTGTCCCTGGTGACCTTGGCCAGGATCGAAGCCGCCGCGATCGCCTGGACTCTGCCGTCACCCCCCACTACCGCCTGTGACTGAAATTGCCAGTCGGGACAGCGGTTGCCATCCACATAGACATGGACAGGCGCGGGGTCCAGGCTCTCAACAGCCCGCTTCATGGCCAGCAGGCTGGCATGCAGGATGTTGTAGCGGTCGATCTCAGCCACGCTGGCCCTGGCTATGGCAAAGCTCAGGGCATGACGCACGATTTCATCCATCAGGCGCTCCCTGCTGGCGCCACTCAGCTTTTTCGAGTCATTGAGACCGCTGATGGGGCGATCCGGGTCCAGGATGACCGCGGCTGCCACCACATCTCCCGCCAAGGGTCCCCTGCCCGCCTCATCCACGCCTGCCAACAGCAGGGGCACGGTCTCCAGGCCCAGGTGAAAGCTGAGTTGAGGCGCTGGCTTTCTCGCTGTCATGGGCGCCGCTCCCGCAACAGTTGCAACACTGCGTCGGCGGCGCGCTCACTGGCGTTGCGGCGCAATTCGCCATGGATGCGGCGGTAGGCCTCTATCTGGGCTTGCGGATAGCCCCCGCCATCCAGCAAGGCACAGACTTCAGTGGCTAGCCGCCCAGGCTCCACCTGTTCCTGTACATACTCCGGCACCAGTGGCTCGGCCGCCAGCAGGTTGGGAAGAGAGAAATGAGGAATCTTCACCATCCGCCGCACTATGGCGTAAGTGAGGGCCGGCAGCTTGTAACACACGATCATGGGTTTTTTCAGTAACAGGCCTTCCAGGGTGGCGGTGCCTGATGTCATCAACAGCGCATCCGCCGCAGCCATGGCCAGGCGTGAATTGCCATCCAGCAGGGTCAAGGCCAGGTCGGGAGCATGAATCGCCAGCAAGTCTTCCACTTGGCGCCGCCGCTCCAGGGAAACGCAGGGCAGGATCACCTGCAGGCCAGGTCGCTGCTGTTGACACTGCAAGGCGGTCAGCAGAAATGGCGGTGCCAGGCGTCCTATTTCGCCCTGACGGCTTCCCGGCAACAGGGCCAGCACCGGACGATCGGCAGCTAGCCCCAATTGTGCGCGGGAGGCCGCCATATCCACATGCTCTGGAATTTCATCCGCCAGTGGATGTCCTGTGAACACCACGGGTACACCATGGTCGCGGTAGAAAGCTGCTTCGAACGGTAACAGCGCCAGCATCAGATCGACAGCGCGCGCAATGCCATGGATTCGGCCTTGGCGCCATGCCCACACCGAAGGGCTGACATAGTGAACACAGGGTATCCCCAGCCGCTTCAGACGGCGCTCGATACCCAGGTTGAAATCGGGAGAGTCGATGCCAATGAAAACATCGGGGGGATGACGGCTGAAGTGCCCTACCACATCGGCACGGATTCGCAGCAATTCGGGCAGACGTTTGAGAGGTTCGATGAAACCCATCACAGACAGCCTTTCCATCGCCACCCGGCTTTGCAGTCCCAAAGCCTCCATGCGCGGACCGCCGATGCCCTCGAAACGCACATCCGGTAGCCGCTGCCGCAAGGCCTGCATCAAGCCGGCACCCAGCAGGTCTCCGGACATTTCCCCCGCCAACAGCGCGACGCGGATGCCCTGACTCATGGCAGGCTCTCCTAACGGACGAAACCTTTGGAGGATGCCCGCACCGATGCCAGTAACACCGCAACTTCCGGATGACTGGCCACCATGCTCTCCAGTTGCTCCAAGGCTTCCTCCAGCCGATACCCCTTCTTGTAAATTACTTTGTAGGCTCTGCGGATGGCTTCAATGGCTTCCTTGCTGAAGCCCCTGCGCTCAAGTCCCGTGGCATTGATGTTGCGAGCCGACGCAGGTATGCCACTGACGGTGATGTAGGCCGGGACATCCATGTTCACATAGGTAAAGGCGCCAATGAAGCTGTGGGCGCCCACCTTGAGGAATTGCGCGACACCGGAATAGCCCCCAAGGATGGCCCAGTCTCCCACCTCGGCATGACCACTGGCCGATGCATTGTTGGAAAAAATGGTATGACTGCCGATGGCGCAATCATGGGCAATATGTGCGTAGGGCATGAACAGATTGTTCGAACCAATGCGGGTAATCCCACCACCATTGGCGGTGCCGCGATGGATGGTACAGCCTTCCCTGATGACATTGTTGTCCCCGATTTCCAACACCGAGGCTTCGCCCTGGAACTTCTTGTCAGAGGGGTCTTCTCCCACAGTGGAAAATTGGAAAATGCGGTTGCCGCTTCCTATGCGTGTGGGCCCCTTGATGATGACATGGGGGGCGATGTCACAGCCATCGCCGATCTCAACACCCGGACCGACACTGGTCCAGGGCCCGATTTCTACATCCTTGCCGATTTTGGCATCTGGATGGATAAGAGCCAGATCTGAAATCACTTCATTCCTTCCTTTCGGCGCACATGATCAGAGCCGAGCAGGCCAGTTCGCCGTCCACGCTCGCCTTGCAGGCAAATTTGTAAATACCCCGCCGCGCCGCCACAACCTCAGCTTCCAGCATCAAACGATCACCTGGCACCACTGGGCGTTTAAGCCTGACTTCATCGGCACCCACAAAGTAGTACAAATAACCATCTTCGGGCTTTTTTTCCTCGGTTTTGAAACCCAGCACACCGGCAGCCTGGGCCATGGCCTCGATGATCAAAACGCCTGGCATGATAGGTTTGCCTGGAAAGTGCCCGTTGAAATAAGGTTCAGTGCTGGTCACATTCTTGAATGCCTTGATGCGTTTGCCCAGTTCAATTTCCACGACTCTGTCCACCATGAGAAAGGGATAGCGTTGTGGCAGATAGCGCTTGATATCGCCAATGTACATAGTCTGTTTCCTGATTGATTTCCTGATGGAAAGTCGTTGTCCTCAATTACTCATTGGCCAGCGATATGCCAATGCTCTTGTACTGCACTTCGGCTGCGGTCCTTGCTGTCCAGACCTCGACCCCAAGCCGGGACATGGAGTCTCAGCCGTCTGAACCCAGCTTTTTCTCTATCTTGCTCAAACGTTTTGCCATGTCATCGAGCTGTTTGAAGCGCACTGCGTTCTTGCGCCAGATGGCTGCATCAGATAGCCCTGTACCAGATGAGTAGACGCCCTTGCGGTTGATCGACTGCCCTACCAGGGTCATGCCAGTAATGGTCACACCGTCGGTAACGTGAATGTGATTGGCAATGCCGACACCGCCGGCAATAGTACAATTTTTACCGACCGTGGAGCTACCAGCGATGCCCACACAGCCACAAATGATGGTGTTGGCGCCGATGCGAACGTTGTGTGCTATTTGCACGAGGTTATCAATCTTGACACCGGACTCGATCACCGTGTCGTCAAGAGCTCCTCTGTCAATCGTGGTACCGGAACCGATTTCCACTTCATCACCGATCCAGACACCGCCGAGTTGGGCTATTTTCAGATAGCCACGGCCATCATGGGCAAACCCAAAACCATCTTCTCCGATCACGGCACCACTGTGGATCAACACATGCTTCCCCAGGGTCACATCACGACACAGCACGACATTCGGCCTTAATTCAGTGTTCTCTCCCACATGGCAACGTTCCCCCACGTAGCAATTGGCCCCAATGACAACCCCCGCAGCCAATGTCGTTCCCGGTCCTATTACGGCATTGGGACCAACAGAAGCGCCGGGGTCCACTTGCGCGTCCACGTCTACCACCGCGCTGGGATGGATGCCACCTGGGGCGACGGAGGGGATTTCAAACAAACGGCTGACTTTGGCAAAAGTGGCATAGGGATTGGGTGAGAGCAAGGCATCACATGGGCAGTGCTCGCGGTGATCGGGGTGCAGAATCACCGCCGATGCCTTGCACTTGCCGAGATCGCCAAGATAGCGGGGGTTGTGAAAGAAACTGAGTTCACCCTCGCCTGCCCTGGCCAAGGTGGCCAGTCCCTTGATCAAGGTATCGGCACTGCCAGACAAGGGCACCTCCAGCATGGCTGCCAGGGTGCCCAATGAGTACTCAATGGAGTCTGACACTGAGTTATTACTGCCGGTTGAGCTTTTCGGTCACTCTGGCGGTGATGTCATAGGCGCCACGGTAGTGAATTGCGGCTTCGGCCCGCAGAACGATGTCAACATTATCTTCCTGCACCACTGCCTCAATGGCTTGCAACAGATTGGGTGCCAGCGCCTGCTGAAACTCCTGCTGACGCTGCTGTACCAGGTTCTGCAAGCGCTGTACCAGTACCTGATACTGCGCGGCGAGTTCCTCCAGGTCATCATTGACCCGGCGTTGCTCGGCGGCACTCATGGTGGCCCCATCCTGTTGCAGGCGCTCCTGCAAGCGCTGGGCCTCGTTAGCCAGATTCCTGATCTTGGTTTCATCTTCCTGGGTTTCGCGGCGCATTTCGTCGTCGGCTGCCTTGGCCCGCTCGGAGTTGAAAAGCGCTTCGCGCATGTCGAGCACGGCGATCTTGAGTCCGCTACCACCGTCCGCGGCCTGAGCCAGGCCTGTGGCCATCATCAGCACCATGCCGCACATCAATGTATTGATCAACCTGTTCACACTTGTCTCCAACTGATCTGTGAGTATGTATTTGTCTAATCTATTCTCTATGATTGCCCGGATCGAATGAAGCGGAACCTCCTCCTTTTGGGGTCAGCACCAGTTACATCAGAATGTATTGCCAATGGTGAACTGAAACGACTCGCGACGATCAATCGGGCTGGCATTGAAGGGCTTGGCCAGACTGAAGGTCATCAGGCCGAAACCAGACAACCAGCTCACCGACACCCCTGCCGAATACCTGAACTCATCCAACCCGAACTTGCTGCAATTACTCGCCATTCGCTGTACCTCGGTACAGTAACTGGAAAACACGTTGCCAGCATCAAAGAATATTGCCGAGCGCATCCTGCTTCTATCCTCGATCAATGGCAAGGGAAACAGCAGTTCCAGGGTTCCTACGACCTGAATATTACCGCCAAATGGCAATGGGAAGCCAGCAAATGGCCGTTGCCGCTGCAGAACCGGATTATACAGCGGCTTACCCTCCTCATCGAACAGGGGGTTACCGTTCTCATCCCGTTGTTGCTGCAAAACATAGGCTGGAGCTGCCAGGGGGTCTGGGATCGGGTTGCCGAAGCGGTCCAGGGCCACATCTCCATTTTCGTCCCGGACATAGCGGGTGAAGGTGGTCAAGTACTGCTCGGCGTTGGTGGCGCGTGGTCCCAGGCTGAGGCGCTCGAAACCGCGCACAGAGCCCAATCCCCCCGCATAGAAGTGTTCGAAGAACGGCAATTGCTTGGTGCCACCATAGCCGTCGCCAAAACCCAGATCGCTTCTTAAATGCACCACCCACTCACCACTGATGGGGAAGTAGGTCTCATTGAAGTATCGCAGCTTGTAATACTCCAAGCCGCTGCCAGGGACAGAAATCTCAAAGCTCAAACTCTGCCCCGATCCCGCCGTGGGGAACAGGCCGCGGTTGAAGGTATTCCTGTTCCAGGCGGTTCTGATGGTGAAGTTATTGAAAACGCTGCCCTCCCGGTCCAGGAAGCCCATGCGGGGACCCCAGGCGGACTCTGGCAGTTCACTGACAGGAGAAACCACAGCATCGCTGATCGGCGTGATAAGGCCGGTAGAGGGATCGAACGAGGAAAACTCCCGGGGCGGCACCACCACGAAATTATCGACACCTGGAATCGGGTCAATCGACTTGATTTCCTGTACCGCGCCAAAACCAGAGGTAATCTTGGTACGGCTGAGGTTGAAATTAAACCCGAGTGATTGTATCTCGCTCAACTGGTAGCCGTAATTCACACCCGCCGCGTACTGGTCGGTGTTGAAGCTGGCTAGACCAAGGCGCGCGAAGTCGGACTTTGAATAAACCAGTGAGAATCCCCGGCTGACCCCGTCGATGGTGTAATAAGGGTCGAAGTAATTGAAGTTGTAGTTGGTATTCCAACGGCTGGTGTTGGCGCTCACCCCGACCTGCTTGCCTGTGCCGAGGAAGTTGTTCTGCTGTAGGTTGGCGCTGAAAATGAAGCCTTGAATCTGGGCATAACCGACGCTGCCACCAATGGTGCCCGAAGGTTGCTCT
>JBJHAY010000176.1:0-7820 GCA_050485205.1 Gammaproteobacteria bacterium | reverse complement strand
GGCCTCATCCGAGCTCACAGGGACGTGCTTGATGCGTCCCCGAGTGGCCCCACCCGGCCCTCGGCCCGAGCCACCGATCTTGCATGACAGCCCGAGCCACTAATCATGCATAACGCCCAAACCACCAATCTTGCATAACAGCTCAAACCACTGATCTTGCATGACAGCCCAAGCCACCAAGCAACACCACCCACCCACTACAAAGCTTCAATGGCCTCCGAAAGCTTGGTCACAGGAATCACCGTCATCCCCGGAACCCCCTGCCGCGGCTTGTTGGCCTTGGGCACGATGGCACGGCTGAAGCCATGCTTGGCCGCCTCATGCAGGCGCTCCTGCCCACTGGGCACAGGCCGGATCTCGCCAGCCAGCCCCACCTCCCCGAATACCACCAGATCCTGGGGCAGGGCCTGATCGCGGAAGCTGGAAACAATGGACAGAATCAGCGCCAGGTCGGCGCTGGTCTCGCTCACCCGCACACCGCCCACCACGTTCACGAACACATCCTGGTCCGCCATGAAAATGCCACCATGGCGGTGCAGCACCGCCAACAGCATGGCCATGCGGTTCTGATCCAATCCCACCGCCAGACGCCGGGGATTGCCGAACTGGCTGCTGTCCACCAGGGCCTGGATCTCCACCAGCAGCGGGCGGGTGCCTTCCCACAGCACGGTGACCAGGCTGCCGGGGGAGGCCTCCTCGGTGCGGGCAAGAAAGATGGCGGAAGGGTTCTTCACCTCCTTCAGGCCGGTCTCGGTCATGGCGAACACCCCCAGCTCATTCACCGCGCCGAAGCGGTTCTTGTGACCGCGCAGGGTGCGGTAGCGGCTGTCTTCGCCACCTTCCAGCATCATGAAACAGTCGATCATGTGCTCCAGCACCTTGGGGCCGGCCAGGCTGCCTTCCTTGGTGACATGGCCCACCAGGAACAGGGCGGTGCCGGTCTGCTTGGCGAACTGGATCAGCCAGGCGGCACACTCGCGTACCTGGGACACGCTGCCGGGGGCGGAATCCACATTGGGGCTGTGCATCACCTGGATCGAATCCACCACGATCAGCTTGGGCTGGAGAGACTGGGCGGCGCTGGTGATCTGCTCGATATTGGTCTCCGCCAGCATTTTCAGCTTGTCGCCGGGCAGGCCCAGACGCTTGGCGCGCATCCCCACCTGTTGCAGGGACTCCTCGCCGGTGACATAGAGCGCCTGCATGTGCTGGGAGAGATGACACATGACTTGCAGCAGCAGGGTGCTCTTGCCGGCGCCGGGATTGCCGCCGATCAACACCGCCGAGCCGGGCACCAGGCCACCCCCCAGCACGCGGTCGAATTCCTTGATGTGGGTGGAAAAGCGCGGCAGGGTTTCCAGATCGATCTCGCCCAGGGTTTGCACTGCGGGCGCGATGGCTCCGGCATAGCCGGCCTGTTTGAAGTTCTGGCCGGCGGCCTGGGGCTTGGCGGCGCCGAGGGAAATGCGGCTGAGGGTGTTCCAGGCCTGGCAGGCGGTGCATTGTCCCTGCCACTGGGTGTGTTCGGCGCCGCAGTCGTTGCAAACGTAGGCGATTTTGGTTTTGGCCATCAGTGTTGTTCGCTCCTACAGGTCGTGGTAGAGGAAGCGGACTCGGCGGGCGACGCTGCATGTGAGATTGTAGGACAGGATGCCGGTTCTTGCCGCGATTTCATCCATCGCCAGGCCCTTGCCCCACAAAGTCACGCTGTCACCAATCTTGGCATCGGGAATGTGGCTGAGGTCCACCGCCAGCATGTCCATCGATACCCGGCCCGTGGTTTCGCTGCGGATGCCTTTCACCAGCACCGGTGTGCCGTTGGGGGCATTGCTGGGATAGCCGTCGGCATAGCCGATGGCGGCGATGCCGATGCGCATGTCGTGGGGGCAGATGTACTGGGAGGCATAGCCGACGTTGTCGCCCTGCTTCAGGTCCTTGATGGCAATCAGCCTGGTCTGCAGGGTCATCACCGGCCGCAGGCCCAAGGCCTCGGCACGCAGTGCTTCGTGGCTGTAGGGGAAGGGTGAGCTGCCATAGAGCATGATGCCCGGCCTGGCCCAATCGGCCGCGATGGGCAGATCGGAGAGGATGCCGGCGGAAGAGGCGATGCTGGTGGCGGGTTCCTGGTCGGCCAGGCTGGAGAACACCTGCTGGAAATTCTCCAATTGCCGCCCGTTGAGGGAGGCGCCCGGCAGGCTGATGTTGGCCAGGTGGGTCATCATCACCACGTCCTGGGTGTAGGGCCGCTGCTTGAGTTTGCGCCAGGCCGTGGCATAGCCGTCCGCGCCCATGCCCAGGCGGCCCATGCCGCTGTCCAGCTTGAGCCAGAAAATCAAAGGCTGGGTGGGAGGGCGCGCGGTGAATTCGGCGTCGATTTCGTCAAGTTGCTCGGCAGAGTGAATCACCACTTGCAGACCCAGTTCACCAATGGCGCGGATCTCCTCGCGCGCCATGTAGCCCTGCAGGATCAGCACCGGCTTGTCGATGCCTTCCTCGGTCAATTGCATGGCCTCGCTGAGGTCGGTGACCGCGAACATGTCGGCCGCGCTCAGGGCATTGGCCACCGGAATCAGGCCATGGCCATAGGCATTGGCCTTGATCACCGCCACCATGCGGGCATGGCCGGAGTGATCGCGGGCGAGCTGGAAGTTGGATTTGAGTGCAGAAAGATTGATATGGGCTTGAACGCGATGCATGTAGAAGTCTTATTGACCGAAATGATCAAAATCAGGGGCGCCACTCATGGGCATGAAGTTTTCAAAGCGGGTGTACTTGCCAATGAAACTGAGATTGCGGGTGCCAATGGGGCCGTTACGCTGCTTGCCGATGATGATCTCGGCCATGCCCTTGTACTCGCTATCTTCGTTGTAGACCTCGTCGCGGTAGACGAACATGATCACGTCCGCATCCTGCTCAATGGCACCGGATTCCCTCAGATCAGACATCACCGGGCGTTTGTTGGGTCGTTGTTCCAGGCTGCGGTTGAGCTGGGAAAGAGCAATCAGCGGGCAGTTGAATTCACGCGCCATGGTTTTCAGGGAGCGGGAAATTTCCGAGATTTCGCCGGTGCGGTTTTCGCTGCTGCCTTTCACCTGCATCAGTTGCAGGTAGTCCACCATGATCATGCCCAGTTCACCATGTTCCCTGGCCACGCGGCGGGCGCGTGAACGCATTTCCATCGGGCTCAGGCCGGGCGTGTCATCGATGAACAGGGGACGGTCCTTGAGTTTGTTCATGGCGGCGGTGAGCTTGGGCCAGTCCTCCTCTTCCAACTGGCCGCTGCGCATGCGGCTCTGGTCGATGCGGCCAAGGGACGACAGCATGCGCATGATCAGACTGTCGGCGGGCATCTCCAGGCTGAACACCAGCACGGGTTTGTTGTAATTGAGGATGGCGTGTTCCACCAGGTTCATGGCATAGCTGGTATTGTGTACCAGAATGTCCTCGGCTACGAAATTGTGCGTGTCGGGCACGGTAAGATCGTAAACCTGCTTGATGCCGGTGGGCTCAATGCTGGCCACTGTGTCCCAGTACAGATCGCTGTTGGCCAGTTGGAGCAGATAGTCATCATCCAGCAGGGTTGCAAAAAATTCAGCTCTGCTTCTGGAAAGCAGTCTTCTGCTTCTTCCTTTGCTCAGGTGTGGATTGTAGCCATGCGACAGTGTCAGTCCCTTGCGCTCATATATGGATTTCCAACTTTGTTGTCCCTTCAGTGCCAGCAGGTAATCACAGGCGGACTCAGGCAGGGAATCGGTATTGCTGTGCTCCTGCTTCTGGGCGAGCAAGCTCAATGCCCTGGCTTGTGCTGCTTCCTTGCCAATAATGCCGATTTCCGTCAAGAAGGTGTGAATGCTGTGCTGGTGGGAAATGACCAGCTCCCAGGCATGGCGACGTTCGCCCTTGTACTTGACTTGACGATGTCTGAGGCGGGCGAGTATGCCAAAACGCAGCAACAGATGCTGCACATCCGCTGCCAGATTCTTTGAAGAGCTGCTGTAGGAAAGCAGACACTGTCGTCCGTTCTGGATGAACACACTGCCATCACAGGCAAACAGACGATTGAGAAAAACAGCCAGCTGCGCCCTGGGTAATGTAAAGACGGATTCAGGGACCTGCTTTTCAGTGGCGGCCTTGCCCCAAAGCCCTTGTTTTTCCAACCAACGCGCCAGGGTGTTCTTGCCATTTTTTGCGGCGCTGAACTCACCTTCTGGCAGCAGTTTCTCGATGGGAAGTGCCAGTGAGCCAGACAGGGCTGTCAGGGTCTGGCCTTGGGGAACGTTGATGCCTTGGCGCCAGTAGCTAATGGTGTTGGGGGCAACCTTGAGCAAGGAAGCGAGATGCTTGGCGGTGAGTTTGAGTTCCGCCATGCGCGCCCGCAAGGTCTCGGCAAATCTGAGTCGCAGGTGGGCAATGCTTGCCGGGTCCGAACTGACTCGCAAAGAGGGGGCGCGGTCATCGTTGGATGTGCGCTGCACCCGCAGGCCACCAAAGGCCTTGATGCAGGCGCTGAACTCTTGCAACAAAACCGGGTTGGTATTGGTGAATATGGGGGAGTCAGTGGTGAGCCCGCCATCGGCGATCAGGTAGGCCAACAGCTTCACCTCGTGCAGCGGCATTGCCCGCTTGCCGAAGACAGGCAACTGACGGGGCACGCCTATTCTTGTACCCGGTTTTACTTCAGCCAGGGGCTTCCAGCCATCCTCTGTCAGGAAGGGGTGGGTAATAGTGGTTTCGATTTCCCGGCCAAGATTGGTTGTCACCCGAAATGTGGGTTTCAGGCCGTCATCGACGAATGTGCTGGGCGCTTTGGTACGCAATTTGAAGTCGTGGTCGAGGGTGTGCACCTTGCCTTGCTTGCGTCGAACCATGTCGTCGATGCTGAGCCGCTCCCCTGTCTCTGGGTCCACCAGCCGGCTGCCGCTGACGATGCATTTTCCCATCGAGGGGCGTCCTGCCACGATGATCAGGTCGGACTTCTGCAGGCCCTGGGTCATCTCGTCCAGGTCCTTGAAGCCGGTGCTGATGCCGGTGAGCTTGCCCTTGGCGTTGTAGAGCTGGTCGATCTTGTTGAGGGCATCCTTGAGCAGGGGCTTCAGGGGCTTGGGGCCGCCGTCGTGGGGGCGGTCGTCATTGATGTTGAAGACCTGTTGCTCCGCCAGGTCGAGCAGGGTGGCGCTGTCGCGGCCCTCGGGATTGAAGGCGCTGTCGGCGATGCTGTTGGCAACACTGACCAGGCGCCGCAGCACGGCGCGTTCACGGATGATGCGGGCATAGGCGTTGATGTTGGCGGTGCTGGGGGTGTTGTTGGCCAACTCCCCCAGGTAGTCGAGGCCGCCGGCACTGTCCAGGTTGCCGGCGTTGTCCAGCACTTCCGCCAGGGTCACCACGTCGATGGGCAGCCCGCGCTCGGCCTGAGCATGCATGGCCTCGAAGATCAGGCTGTGCTCGCGGCGGTAGAAATCCTGCGGCACGATCACTTCCACCACGTTGTCCCAGGCGCCGTTGTCCAGCATCAGGGCGCCGAGCACAGCCTGTTCAGCTTCAACGGAGTGGGGAGGTACCCGCAGGTTGGTTGCCTTGACCGGCGTGGAAGCGGACGCGGCGGCTTGGCTGCTGGGTTGGGAGTCTGACATGTCGGAAAAAGCCGGAGGTTGGTTGATGCCTCGAATCGTTACCCCGGAGGGCTGATTTCAAGCGCTCAATGTTACTCCGGCGCTGCCCAAATTGTAAGGCTCCTGTTCAGACGGCAGACCGAGGTGAGCTTGGGCAAGCGCGTGGTCTCGCTCTGTGGGATCGGTGTTGAGCAGGTTGATTTGGTCGATGCCGCCAAAGCCCAGTGCCGCGGCCACCATGGGTCTGACCACAGGATCAACCCATTCGGTTTCCTACAAAGTTTTAACGTTAAAAGGGTCCATGCGCAGCATGTTCCTGGCGGATGTTGAATTGGAGCCAGATTTCACCCTTGGCGGGAAATATTGGTAGTCCATGCTAAGAGAAGGTTTTTAGAATCGCCTCTAATTAACTGTTATGCAACTACTTCCCGGCGTTAACCATAGCGTTAATTTTTGTGGTTAAATGCCGGTCTGGATCAAATTAACGTTAAATAGATCGTGAGATCGAGGTTTGCCATGAGCGAGTCAGCGCAAAAGGACATTGGCAACGCCGGTATTCCATCAGCTGAGCTGGAAGCACTGGTTGAACGCATCGTCGACAGTGGCGAATTGGGGCGTTCCCGCACCTATGAAGCCATTCTGCGCTATCTGGTGGGTTGTTCCATTACTGGCGAGACGCCAAAGGAAGCCGCCATCGCCGTGGACGTGCTGGGGCGCGAGCCGGATTTCGATGTCTCGCGGGATTCCATCGTGCGCGTGCACATCTACCATCTGCGCAACAAGCTCGAATCCTATTTCGACAAGCATGGCGACAAGGAACCCTACCGCATCGAAATTCCCAAGGGGCAGTACACCATTGTGGCCATTGCCAGTGGTGATGGCGGCACTGCCACTCCGCCGCTGCAACCCACTGTGCAGGAAACGTTGGCACCCCGGCGTCAGCCCTGGCCTGCTTGGGCCTTGGCCCTGGTGCTAGGACTGCTGCTGGGCAACCTGTGGCTGTTGCTGGACCAGGATGAGGTGGCGACAGACCCCTGGGCAGCGGTCATGAGTGTGTCGCCGTGGGATGCGATTTTCGACGATCAGGTGCCGATTCTGCTGGTGGTGGGCGACTACTACATCTATGGTGAGTTGGACGAGCGCGGCAACGTGGCGCGCATGGTGCGGGACTTCGACATCAACTCCAAGGCTGACCTCGACAATCTGTGGCTCAGTGATCCCGACCGCGCTGAAATTTCCTACAACCTTGGCCTCACCTACCTGCCGGTGGGCGTGGCGCCGGCACTGATGGAGATCATGCCGCTGTTCCATGGCCAGACCCGGCGCCTGTCGGTGAAGATGGTGTCACAGATCACGGCCGCCGATCTCACCAACAATCATGTGATCTATGTGGGCTATATCAGTGGCATGGGCATCTTGCAGAAGTTGATGCAGGCATCCTCCGGGCTGCGGCCGGGGGTGACCTATGACGAACTGTACGATCCGGTGGAAGACCGCTTCTATGTCAGTGACTCGGGGATTCTGCGCGGGCCTGACAGTTTCCGGGATTACGGCATGCTCAGCGTGTTTCCCTCGCCAAGGGGCCACCAGATAGTGCTGATTGCGGGGATGCGTGACGCTGGGCTGGTGAATACGGCGCAGGAAGTGGTAAGCATGGCCAGCCTGCAGCAATTGCAGGGCATGGTGAGGTCTCAGGCTGAGTCAGGGCGACCGGCGGCCTACGAGGCCTTGTATGAGGTATTTGGCTTCGACCACACCAACTTCGATGCCCGTCTGGTCTACTCGGGACTGCTGGACACCGCCAGACTCTGGAGCGGCCAACTGTAGGAGCGTGCCTTGCTTGATGGGATTGGATCGTCGGCAGGGCAGGCTCCTACATAAATCTTGTAGGGGCCTGCCCTGCTCGCGATGGGATTGGATCGCCTGCAGGGCTTGTGTAGGAACCTGTCCTGCTCGCGGCAAGGTCGGGGTTGCCTGCAGAGCTTGCGGGATCAGGCGGCCTGGGTCACCAGCAGGGTGATCTCGGCATTGACTTCACTGCCCAGATCCAGGGTGATGGTGAACTCGCCAGTCTCGCGCAGGGCGCCTTCCGGCAGCAGTACTTCACGCTTCTCCACCGCCTGACCGGCAGCAGTGATGGCCTCGGCGATGTCACGGGTGCCAATGGAACCGAACAGCTTGCCTTCGTCGCCGGCATTGGCTTCGATG
>JBJHAY010000175.1:0-7857 GCA_050485205.1 Gammaproteobacteria bacterium | reverse complement strand
GATATGCCCCCAGCTTTATTGCTGGGGTGGAATTTTTACCCGAAACTGCGGCACCAATGATATAGACACAGTATCGAAAATCTGCACGAATGCCTTCCCCTGATTCGTGACCATTTTCCAGGAGTTAGACCTTGCGCTTTTTGATTCGCCACCCCCTCGTGATTTTGTTCATAGCCGGTGCCATCGGCCTTACCTACGTGGTCTATGACAAGGCACAACAGCCGGTTCAGGGTTCGGGCTTCCCCGGTGGACCCGGCCCCAATGCGGCCATTCCGGTGGCAGTGGAAGTGGTGACGCGGCAAATCATGGCGGATCAGGTGGAAACCGTTGGCACCACCTTCGCCAACGAGTCGGTCAACCTGACCCCCAAAGTCTCGGAGACGGTGAGCAAGGTGCACTTCCAGGATGGCGCCTTTGTCGAAGCAGGCGACGTGCTGGTGGAACTCACCAACGCCGCCGAGGCCAGCCGCCTGGCAGAAGCCAAGGCCGCCGCCGATGACGCCGCGCGTCAATACGAGCGCATGCGCAGCCTGGCTGAAAACCGCATGGTGCCCTCCACTGACGCGGATCAGGCCGCCACCAACCTGGCCACCATGGAAGCCCGTCTGGAGGGTGTGCTGGTGGCCATGGATGATCGCCTGGTCAGAGCCCCTTTCAGTGGAATTCTTGGCTTCCGGGCCGTGAGTGAAGGCAGCCTGGTAAGCCCCACCACCGTGATTACTACCTTGGATGACATTTCCATCATCAAACTCGATTTTACCGTGCCCGAGATCTACCTGGCCGACGTCAGGACTGGCCAACCGGTCAAGGCCCGCAGCATTGTCTATCGCAACCGTGAATTCGAGGGCACGATACAGGTGGTGGGTTCCAGGGTCGATCCGGTAACCCGTTCGGTTACCGTGCGCGCCCACATCGACAACCTCGACAATACCTTGCGTCCCGGCATGCTGCTGACAGTATCCCTTGCCTTGAACGAGCATGAGGCGACAGTGATCCCTGAACAGGCGGTCATTTCCAGCCAGGGCCGTCACTATGCCTATGTGGTGGATGACGAGAACCGCGCGCGCCGGGTGGAAGTTTCCCTGGGCCGCCGCCGCCCAGGCCTGGTGGAAATTCTGGAAGGCCTCAACCCAGGGCAAGTGGTCATTACCCAGGGTGTGGCCCAGGTACGCCCCGGACAACCGGTCAGGGTCACCAACAACCTGAGCAGCAGTCTGAGCAACAGCCGCGGCTCCGGCATGCCCGGCGCGGGCTCCAACGCCGGCAGCGCCGCATCGGCATTCTGAGGGAGACTGAACTCATGGTGTTATCAGACGTCTCCATCAAACGCCCTGTCTTTGCCACTGTGATCAGCCTGCTGCTGATCAGCTTCGGCATTCTCTCCTTCATGGAATTGCCACTGCGGGAATACCCCAATACCGATCCGCCAGTGGTTTCCATCAGTACCAGTTATCCCGGCGCCTCCGCGGAAATCGTCGAAAGCCAGATCACGCAATTGCTTGAAGAGCAGGTCAACGGCATCGACGGCGTTATCAGCATCAATTCTTCCAGCCGTGACGGCAGTTCCGGCATCTCCGTGGAATTCGACGTGAAGCGGGATATCGAGGCAGCCGCCAACGATATCCGCGACAAGATTTCACGGGTGGTCAGACGCCTGCCGGAGGGAGTGGAAGCTCCCCAGATCGCCAAGAGCGACACTGATGGTCGCCCCATCCAGTTCTTCAACCTCATCAGCAGCCAGATGGACTATCTGGAACTGAATGACTATGCCAACCGTTTCATCATCGATCAGTTTGCCGTCCTCGACGGCGTTGCCAGCATTCAGCTGCGGGGTAATGGCGGTTTTGCCATGCGGGTCTGGCTCGACCGGCTGGCACTGGCGGCCCGTGGTCTTACCGTGCTGGACGTACAGAACGCCCTGCGCCGGGAAAACATCGAAGTCCCCGCCGGCCGCATCGACTCCACCAACATTGAGTTCTCGGTACGGGTGCAGCGCATCTTCCAGACGCCCGACGACTTCCGCCGCCTGGTGATCTCACGTGGCGAGGATGGCCACTGGGTGACCCTGGGTGAAGTGGCCCGAGTTGAACTGGGATCTGCCAGCAACCGCATGGTGTACCGCGGCAATGGCGTGGAAGCCGTGGGTATCGGCATCATCAAACAATCCAACGCCAACAGCCTCACCGTGATGCGCGCCGCCGCCGAGCTGTCGGAACGCATCAACGCCACCCTGCCCGACCATATGGAACTGGTGTTGACTTCCAGCGATGCCGCCTTCATCGAAAACGCCATCGACTCGGTGTACCAGACCATCTTCATGACCATGGCCCTGGTGGGCCTGGTGATCTACATGTTCCTGGGCTCAGTGCGCTCGATGCTGATTCCCGTGGTCACCATTCCAGTGTGCCTGCTGGCCACCTTCATCATCCTGGCCTTCTTCGGCATGTCGGTAAACCTGATTACCCTGCTGGCCATGGTCTTGGCGGTGGGACTGATCGTGGACGATTCCATCGTGGTGCTGGAAAATGTCCAGCGCCGGGTTGAAGGCGGTGAGCCGCCCCTGCTGGCGGCCTTCAATGGCTCGCGCCAGGTGGCCTTTGCCGTGATTGCCACCACTGCCGTGCTGATCGCCGTGTTCGTGCCCGTGGTGTTCATGAAGGGCAATATGGGCACCCTGTTCTGGGAATTGGCGGTGACCATCGGTGGCGCGGTGACTTTCTCCACCCTGCTGGCCCTGACACTGGCCCCCATGATGAGCTCCAAGCTGCTCACCCAGAATGCCCACGAAAGCTGGCTGACCCGGAAAGTGGAACAATTCTTTAAGTGGCTGCAGAAGGGTTACCATGATGCCCTGACCTTCTGCCTGCGTTTCAGTTGGGGCGTCTTCATCGTGCTGGCCATGGTGGGTGGCGCGATCTGGTTCCTGATGGACAGAGTACCCACTGCTTTCGCGCCCACCGAGGACCAAGGTGTGTTCCAGGTTCGCGTCGGCGGTCCCGAGGGGGCCAGCCTTGCCTACATGGAAGAGAAAATCAATCAGATGCAGCAAATTGCCCTGCCCTATGTGGATCGGGGCGAAATCAGCAGCATCATCACCATGGTGCCCGGCTGGGGCGGTGGCGGCAGTGGCGTCAACAGCGGCATGAATATTATTACCCTGCCACCCTGGGGCGAGCGTCCCAAGAGCACGGCTGAACTCATGGCTGAGCTGAATCAGGCCTGGTCACAGATTCCTGGTATCCAGATCAACATGTTCATGCGCTCTGGCCTGGCTCGCGGGGGCGGTGGCCTGCCCGTGCAGTTCGTACTCGGCGGCCGCGACTTCCAGGAACTGGCCCAGTGGCGCGATCTGGTCATCGACCGGGCAGAAGCCAGTGGACTGTTCAGCCGCCTGCAATCCGACTACCTGGAGACCCAGCCCAGCCTGAGCGTCACTGTGGACAAGGTGCGCGCCTCGGATCTGGGGGTCTCGATCCAGGCCATCGGCCAGACCTTGCAGGCAATGATGAGCGAGACCAGCGTCACCACCTTCTCCAATCTTGGCGAGGAGTATGACGTCATTCTGCAGGCTGAGGAGTCCCAACGCACCAGCCCGGACGATCTCACCAACATCTACGTGCGTTCAGATACCTCCGGCCAGTTGATTCCGCTGTCCAATCTGGTGACAGTGGAAAGCACCTCCGGCGCCAATTCACTGAACCGCTACAACCGCATCCGCTCCATCACCATTTCCGGTGGCCTGGCGCCTGGCGTAACCCTGGACAGCGCGCTCACCTACCTGGAAAACGTGGTGAAGGAAGAACTGCCGGAGTATGCGCAAATCGGTTACAAGGGAGAGTCCCTGGACCTGAAGGAATCTGGAGGCACCCTGACCTTCATCTTCATGTTGGCCCTGCTGGTGGTATTCCTGGTGATGGCTGCGCAATTCGAAAGCTTCGTGCACCCCTTTGTGATCATGACGACAGTGCCACTGGCCGTATTTGGCGCCCTGTTGGGACTTTTCCTGATTGATGGTTCCCTCAACATCTACAGCAATATCGGCCTGGTGATCCTGGTGGGCATTGCCACCAAGAATGGTATCCTGATCGTCGAGTTCGCCAACCAGTTGCGCGATGAAGGCAAGGCTTTCAAGGATGCCCTGGTGGAAGCCTGTGATTTGCGCCTGCGTCCGGTATTGATGACGGCCATTTCCACGGTGATGGGAGCCGTGCCCTTGATCGTGGCCACTGGCGCCGGCTCCGAGAGCCGCTATCTGCTGGGTGTGGTGATCTTCTCTGGCGTGTTGATGACAACCCTGATGACCCTGTTCGTGGTACCGGTCATGTACAACCTGCTTGCCCGCAATACCGGTTCGCCGGAGACAGTGGCCCGGGCATTGAGCAAGTTGCAGAGCCAGGAGTTCAAGGGAGATCGTGCCAACCATGCCCATGGCGACCCCTTAACCTCCTGAGCTTCACCTGACTTAAGATACACCCTATAAAAAGCCGGGCCTCAGCCCGGTTTTTTATTTCCCACCATTCCGATGCAGGAGCCTGCCCTGGGGGGCGACAGGATCTTGTCGCGAGCAAAGCTTGCTCCTACTGGGGTAGTAATTGGCAGATAAAAAAAGCCGGGCTATAAGCCCGGCTTTTTGTCTTGCGTTGAGACCAGTCGGTCTGCTTATTTCTTGCGCCAGCTGCCATCGACGTAGTTCTCGCGAACCACTTCGGAGTAAGGCACGGGGCTGACGATGGCGCGCATGCGCACCTGTCTGGAGGGCTCGACAGTGGTCTTCTTGGTGCCGGGCTCTTCCTCGCCCCACAGCACTTCCACTTCAGTACCGATTTCCACGTCGGGATCAACGGTGGCCAGGGACAGCACGGAACGCTCGTTGTAGCTGTAGCCGGTGAACATGGACAGACCAATCATCTTGTCGCCACCCATGACGGCGTCGTAGTTGGAGTTGGCGTAGTTGGACAGCGGCCAATCCATGTACTTGACGTTATTGCCTTTTTCGAACATGGAAGCATAGCCCTTGATGACGTCTTCCTTGTTCCAGGCCAGGGTGACCTTGCGGCGGTGTGACTGACTCTGCATTTTCTCCAGAGCATCGCGGCCAATGAAGTCGTGGTCGAACTTGATGAAGGGACCATAGCCGATTTCATAAGGAGTGACGTAGTAGTCTTCGATGTTCTTGGACACGTAGCTACCACCGATGGCGCCAGTACCTTCGTAGCTCTTGGCTGGCAGCCACTCACGGTAGGACTTCATGCGCTCGTCGGTATAAACGGCGGGCAGCGGAGAGGGGATCCAGCCTGACTCCAGGGTGTTGGAGGGGTAGGCGCGGGAACCAACGGCCACGATGCCGAATTCCTGACCGGCTTCCAGAATCGCTTCCTTGATGGCTTCTGCTTCTTCGTAGGGGCCCCAGATTTCGAGACCAGGCGCGCCGGCCATGCCGTGACGCAGAGTGCGAACCTGACGACCAGCGATGTTCATGCTGCTCATGTGGAAGAAGTTCAACTGCTCCAGCTTGCCGCCGTGCAACTTCTCAATGATCGGCCAGGCATTGGGGCCCTGGATCTGGTAGCGGTAGCTGATGCGCTTGACCGGCTTGCCCATGGGACGCGATGGAGAACGGTCGTCCTCGATCACTTCAACGTCGTAACCACCGGTAGCGGCGTGGAACTTGATCCAGTTGGCGGAAGGTGCGCGGCCAACGAATACCAGCTCATTCTGTGCCAGGTGGAACAGGATGCCGTCACCGATCACGTGGCCGCTGTGGCTGACGGGAACGTATTGCTTGGCACGGTTGACAGGGAAGTTGGCAAAGCTGTTGATGGCGGTATCGGAGAGCAGTTTGATGGCGTCAGGACCTTTGATATACAGGTCTACCATGTGGTGGGACTGATCGAACAGTACGGCGGACTCACGCCAGGCCATCTGTTCGGTACGCCAGTTGGCGAACTCAGGGGCAACAACCGGATAGACGTAGGCGCCGATCTGGGAGTTGCGCAGCATGTCGACAGTATTGTCAACGCTATTCAACAAATCTTCTAAGGTTTTGATGCTCATATCTACAGATGACCTCTTGTTCTTGTACAAAAGAAAGGCCGCCACTCTACCACCGGGCCAGCCATTTGGCAAGACCAGGTGGTTCGGTCCATGTTGCCCAAAATGCGGGCTCTTCGTGAGGACGGCAGTGTTTGCTTGAGGGGGTTGGATCAGCCCTGGCCATGATATTGGAACCTGGCGCCAGGTGGCCTTGCCACCCACGGCTGAACTCTCTTGCGGGGTCAAACACTACCACTTTTCCCCTGCCTTTTCCCCTGTAATTGTGCAAACTTTGTGAAAGTGGGCAGTAATGGGCCAGACTCGACAAAGACCCATGGATGGCGTGCAGCCATGGGGATAGCTTTTGGACCAAGGGCTTTTGGCTTATAGTCCCCCATCATGCATCCAAGCGCCCCAAGCAGCGCAGCCGCGAGCAAGTTCATCCACTGCGACTGTGACTGTTTTTTTGCCTCCATCGAGATCCGCGACGACCCCAGTCTGCGGGGCTTGCCGGTGGCCGTGGGGGGTGCCGAGGACCGGCGCGGCGTCATCGCCACCTGTAACTATGAAGCCCGCAAGTTCGGCATCCATTCCGCCATGGCCTCGGCCACCGCGCGCAGACTGTGCCGGGACCTGATCATCATCCCCGGCAACATGGAAAAGTATCGGGTGGCCTCACGACAGATCCGCGCCATCTTCGAGGACTACACCCCCCTGATCGAGCCTCTGTCACTGGATGAAGCCTATCTGGACGTCACTCATGCCACTGCCTGCCAGGGCAGCGCCACCCTGATGGCCAAGGAGATCAGACGCAGAGTGCGCGAGGAAGTGGGCATCACGGTGTCGGCGGGTATCGCCCCCAATAAATTTCTGGCCAAGATCGCCAGTGACTGGCGCAAGCCGGATGGCCTGTTCGTGATTATGCCGGACATGGTCGCCGATTTCGTGGCATCCCTGCCTGTGCGCAAGTTGCATGGCGTCGGCAAGGTCACCACCAGCAAAATGCACGCTCTCGGCATCGAGACCTGCAAGGACTTGCAGGAGTACCCTCTGGCAGAGTTGTTGTCGCTGTTCGGCAGTTTTGGCGAACGCCTGTATAAATTGTGCCGCGGCATCGATGAGCGTGGCATTCAAACCGAGTGGCGTCGCAAGTCCATCAGCGTCGAGCATACCTTCGCCAATGACCTGCGCTCCCTGGATGAGTGCCTGGCCACACTCCCTGAATTGATGCAGGAGTTGGAAAAACGCCTACGCGCCAATCGCGAGGAGCCGGATATCGCCAAGCAATTCATCAAGATCAAGTTCCATGACTTCGTTTCCACCACGGTGGAACAAGTTGGCCACGACCTGGATCCAGAAGTCTTCCGCTCGCTCTGCGGCACCGGCTTCATGCGTGGCAACAAGCCGGTGCGGCTCTTGGGACTTGGTGTCAGACTGAAGGACAATGGTCTCATCGGTGACAGTGGCCGGCAGTTGGAACTGCCATTGAAGCGGCCATGAAAAACAATACCCGAACCGGGAGACCAGTCTCCAACTACATCACCCCTGAAGGTGAGCGCGCCCTCAAGCAGGAATTGCAATATCTCTGGCGCGAGGAGCGGCCCCGGGTGACGCAGTCCGTTGCCGATGCAGCGGCGCTTGGAGACCGTTCCGAGAATGCGGAATATATCTATGGCAAGAAGCGTCTACGCGAAATCGACAGACGCGTCAGATTTCTGCGCAAGCGTCTCGAAGTGTTGCAGGTGGTAAGGCAGTTGCCCTCGGATCATGAAAGAATCTACTTCGGCGCCTGGGTCACCCTGGCGGATGAAGACAATCGGGAGT
>JBJHAY010000174.1:0-7874 GCA_050485205.1 Gammaproteobacteria bacterium | reverse complement strand
CACCATGACCCTGGCGGAGCTGAAAGCACAGAACCAGATGTACATTACCGTTTTTGATCGTCTGCATGGGCTGTTCATCAAGAGTTACAGCCTGGAGGATGTGCTGGAAGCCAAGATCACTGCCGAATTTGACGAAAAAATGGGAGACTCGACCCAGTTCATCACCCTGGCCTACCAAAGCCTGCTGGGAAGACTGCGGGACCCCCAGAACTTCAGAATATTGAACATTCCCTGAAAGAACGGCAGCATCAGCACCATCAATTAGGGTAATGCACTTTACAATTGATTACAGGAAACGGTCGAACATCATGCCCGGACTCAAGACCCAAAAATTGCCTCTGACCAGCATCAAAGTGCTTGTGCCGCTCTGTCTTGGCTTGTGGCTGGCGGGTTGCGGTGATGCAGTCAATACCCAGACGGGTCAGGGCACCACTGCAATAAGCAGTGCCATTCCGCCAATTCCTTCCCAGGCCGATCTGGATGCCCAGGCTGATCAACAGTGGGCCATCATCGACACCTATTGCATAACCTGCCACAACCTGGATGACTACAGCGGCGGGCTGGCCTTGGACCTGATGGACCAGGGCAGCATCCTCTCCGATGCCGAAGTCTGGGAAAAAGTCATCAACAAGATGCGCGGCAGGATGATGCCCCCTCCGGGGCAGGACCGCCCGGAAAGCCACCGCTTCGATGAATTCGTCGCCTGGATGGAAGGCAACCTGGATCAGCCAAGACCCTATGTGGACCCAGGCGAGAAACTCCTGCACCGCCTCAACCGCACTGAGTATGCCAATGCCATCAGGGATCTGCTCAAGCTTGATATCGACCCTGCCAGCCTCCTGCCCGTGGATGGTGCCGAGGAAGGCTTCGACAATATCGCCTCCGCCCTGCAGGTGACGCCATCCTTCATCGACCAGTTTCTCGATGCCGCCAGGGTGGTCAGCGATCAGGCGATAGGATCAGCGGCCGCCAGACCCTCCTCCACCCCCTACATTTTTTCCGCCGCCTCACAGTCGTTTCACATCGACGGCCTGCCCCTGGGCTCCCGTGGCGGTGCCGTGGCCGAGCATTACTTCCCCAGCGACGGCGAATACACGCTCAACATCGCCAGCATGGCTTCCGGCCTTGCCGCGGGAGGGCTTGAGCACGCGCACACCCTGATCGCCACCATTGACGGCAAAAAATTCTTCGAACTGGAAATTGGCGGCCTGGAGCAGACCGAGCAATTAGACAAGCTCGGCGCGCCGGCTGTGGATGAGTTCAATGCCAAGCTCCAGAACATCCCCTTCACTACCACCGCGGGTCCACACAAAGTGGCGGTTTTCTTCCTGCAACGCTCCTTTGCGGAATCTGACTCACCCCTGCAGCAGATGAATCCCAGAAGAGGCCAGGGCGCTGTTGCCGGTGTACGGCAATTCGACATCGTCGGCCCGGTGCAGGCAAGTGGATTGAGCCCGACACCCAGCCGGGACAAAATTTTTTCCTGCCATCCCGAAGCCGATGCCGAGGAAATGAGCTGCGCCAGAAGCATTGTCACGGAACTTGCCGATGAGGCCTTCCGGGGCTTCCTGGCAGATGAGGATACCGCCCTGCTGATGAGAATGTATGACGTAGGCAAGGCCGAGGGTGGCTTCGAGCAAGGCATCAAGCATGCACTGTCAGGCATCCTGTCCCACCCCAAATTTCTGTTCCGGATGGAGCCGGTGCCCGAATCCGTGCCACCCGGCTCCGCCTATGAACTGAGTGGCCTGGAACTGGCCTCGCGCCTGTCTTTCTTCATCTGGAGTTCCATCCCCGACGAGGAATTGCGCCAGGTGGCCGCCCAAGGTGGCCTGAGCGACCCGGCCACCCTGGAAGCCCAGGTCAAGCGCATGTTGCAGGATCCGAAATCCAAGAATCTCGCCAGTAACTTCGCCTATCAGTGGCTGGGCCTGGGAGGGCTTGCGGATGTGACTCCGGACGGCCAGCTGTTCCGGGATGTGGACCGCAACATCCGCGCCGACATGACTCAGGAAGTGGTGTTGTTCGTGGACAGCATCTTCCGTGAAGATCGCAGCCTGCTGGACCTGCTGAGTGCCGACCACACCTATCTCAACGAAAACCTGGCCTTGCACTATGGCTTCAATGACATCCGGGGATCGAACTTCCGCCGCGTGCCCCTCAGTGACGAACGCCGCTGGGGCATTCTTGGCAAGGGCGCGGTGCTGATGACCACCTCGTATCCGAACCGGACCTCCCCAGTACTTCGCGGCACCTGGCTGCTGGAAAACATTCTGGGCACGCCGCCACCTTCACCGCCGCCGGATGTGGAAGGTTTTGAAGAAATCGAAATCGGCCAGGACTTCACCACCGTCAGAGAACGGCTTGAGAGGCATCGGGAAAACCCTTCCTGCAACAGCTGTCACGCCGTCATCGACCCACTGGGCTTTGCCCTGGAAAACTTTGACGCGGTAGGGCGCTGGCAGGACATAGACCGTCACGCCCGCACCCCCATCGATTCTTCCGGTGTGATGGCTGACGGCACCCCGTTGGATGGCCCCGTGGCCCTGCGGCAGGCAATCCTGGACCGCCCCCATCTGTTCACCCAGGCCTTTACCGAAAAACTCATGATTTTCGCCCTGGGCCGGGGCGTGGAAGCTCACGACATGCCCACTGTCAGGCGCATCGTGCGCCAGACCGCGGCAGATGGTTACAAATTTTCCAGCCTGGTACTGAATATCGTCAACAGCGAGCAGTTCAGGATGAAATACGAGCCGGAAGCGGAGATATTGGCAGCCAATACTGGCGCTGGACAGTAACATCCGTTAAAGGTGTACAATTAATGGCCAATTGCGCGGTCTGATACAATAACGATAAAAATGTGATCACGGATCCAGGAGACGACTATGTTCATATCCAAGAAACACCTGTCACGCAGGACCATGCTCCGGGGCATGGGCACAGCCGTTGCACTGCCCTTGCTTGATGCGATGATCCCCGCTGGCACGGCGCTGGCGCAGACTGCCGCCAGCCCCACTTCCAGGCTCGGCTTCTTCTACTTTCCCCATGGCGCCATCATGGACAAGTGGACTCCCGCCGCCACTGGATCCGACTTTGAACTGACTCCGATCCTGCAGCCACTTGCCGCCTACAAGGATCAGATGACCATTGTCAGCAACCTGCGCAACAAGGCCGCGGAAGGCGCTGGCGTGCATGCCACCTCTCCGGGCACCTGGCTGAGCTGTGCCTCGCCGTTCACGGTTCCCCCGAACGACCCGCTCTATGGCATTTCAGCCGACCAGATAGCAGCCCAACAACTGGGCCGGGACACCCCCTTCCCCTCACTTGAGCTTTGCACCGAAGTGAAGCCTTCCAGTGGCGGTGCCTGCGACCCGAACCTGGGTTGCGGACTGGGTTCCACCATCTCCTTCAGAACCCGCACCCAGCCCTTGCCGATGGAACATGACCCACGCAAGCTGTTCTTCCGCATGTTCGGCCAGGGCGATACCCAGGAAGAGCGCGAGTCCATCATGAACCAGAAATTCAGCCTGCTGGATCTGGTGTCTGAGAGCACATCTTCCCTGACCGGCCGACTCGGCCATGCCGACAAGGTCCGCATGGAAGAATATCTGGATTCCCTCCGTGACGTTGAGCGCCAGGTGCAGAAACTGGGCGACCAGGACTTCACCGGCGTGGACATTCCCGACGCCCCCCGCGGCGTGCCGGAAAACTGGGAACAGCACATCAATTTGATGTTCGATCTGATCGCGCTGTCATACGAGACCGGCCTGACGCGGGTAGCCTCGATGATGCTGTCCGCCGAGCTGAGCATGCTGACCTACAACCAGGTGGGCATTTCCGAGGCCTATCACCCACTTTCACACCACCGCTACATTCCCGCCAAGATGGATCAGTGCGCCGTCATCCAGACCTACCACTCAAGAGTGTTCGCCCGCTTCCTGGACCGCTTGAACCGCACCCCCGATGGTGATGGCTCCATTCTGGATCACTCAATCCTGCTGTTCGGCAGCAACATGAGTGACTCCAACGCCCATAACGCGAATCCCTTGCCTTCCGCCATCTTCGGCCGGGGCTATGGACGCATCAAGGGCGGCCAACACCTGCGTTATGCGGCGGATACCCCCCATGCCAACCTCATTCTGACCATTCTGGAAAGAGCCGGCATCCAGGGAATTGAAAGCCTCGGCAACAGCACTGGCATTTTCTCGGAAGTGTGACATGACCAATACCAAGCATCGACTCCGCGGCAGGCTGCTGGCCTGCGCGGGCACTGCCATGTTGTGGCTGGCGGCCAATACCACGCTGGCAAACTCCCTTGCTGATCTGGTCAATGCCGGTGATATCGAGGCGGCCCGGGACCTGATAGCCAGGGGTGCCGATGTCAACGAGTTGTCAGTGGATGGCACTTCCGCCCTGCACTGGGCGGTGTACCGGCTCGATCACGCCCTGGTGGATCAACTGCTGGCACAGGGCGCCGACCCCAATATCCGCAATGACTATGACGCCACCCCCATGTCCACCGCGGCGGTAAGCGGTGATTACCGCATCATGAAAGCCCTGTTGGACGCCGGCGGTGATGTCAACTCCCCCAACCGCGAAGGTCAAACCGTGCTCATGGCCGTCGCCAGAACCGGCAAGACCGACACCGCCCGCCTGCTGCTGGAGCGCGGCGCCGACGTCAATGCCCAAGAAAAATGGGGAGGACAGACCGCACTGATGTGGGCAGCCTCCCAACGCCAGCCTGAAATGACCAAGCTGCTGGTGGAATTCGGTGCCGATGTCGACGCACGCGGCAGGGACCATGACTGGCCCCGCTGGATCACGTCGGAGCCTCGCAACAAGCCACTGGATCGCGGTGGCTTTACCGCACTGCTCTATGCCGCCAGGGAAGGATGTGCCGGCTGCATTGAAGCTCTGTTGGCGGGTGGTGCCGATATCAATCTGTCCGACCCCAATGGTCAAACCCCCCTCATCATGGCCCTGTTGAATCTGCATTACGATTCCGCAGCCTTGCTGATAGAGCGTGGCGCTGATATCCGCCGCTGGGACTGGTGGGGGCGCACCCCTCTCTACGTGGCCATCGACCTGCATGAAATTCCCGGCAGTTCCCGTGGCGACCTCCCCTCCACTGACAAACACACTGCCCTGGATATCGCCAAAGTCCTGCTGGACAAAGGTGCCTATGTGAATCAGCGCCTGAAAAAGGAGCCTCCCTTCCGCGGTGGCGACCGTGGCTACACCGATGGCAGTCCCGACTCACGAGTGCTCAATGGCGGCGCCACTGCCCTCCACAAGGCCGCCAAGTCCGCTGATATCGACGCCGTCAAGCTGCTGCTGGCCCACGGTGCCCGGGTGGATATCCCCAACATGATTTATGAAGTGACCCCGATTCTGGCCGCTGCCGGCGTCTGGAGGGTCTATGGCATTTTCAGGGACGAACCGGTTTCCGGTCGGTTCACCACTGGCGAGACCGCGGCGGAAGTCATGCGCTTGCTGCTTGATGCTGGCGCCGACATCCAGGATGTCGCCTCCAATGGCCAGAACGTGGCCCATGGCGCCGCCAAGGCCGGCTGGCATGAAGTGCTGCAAATGGCCCACGACCTGGGTGTCGACCTGAATGCCAAGGATGTTGGTGGCCACACACCAAGGGACCTGGCCCTATTGAAGGACCACCATGACACCGTGGCCTTCATCGACCAACTGCTCGGGAACTAGCCCTATGAAATTGATGGAGAACTCCCCGCGGCAGTCAGCGCTGCTGAATACTTTGCGCGCGACGATGATACTGATGCTGATGATTTTCGGCAGCAGTTCCCAGGCCCAGGTGGCCAATGATGTCGCCACCCAGAATGCCATTCTTGCGGCATTGCCCGCCGGGGTCACCGCCGAGACCGCCACCGCCGATCAAATCGCCCAGGCGGCCGTGGACGTTGCCTTCGAGGTGGATCCGCAAACCGGTGAGGCGCCGAATTTGACTCAGGAGCAGATGGAAGCCAATTTGACCCAGGTGATGATTTCGCTTGGGGAACTGACCAGGGAGGGGAAATTCAAGAATGCCCCACGCTTTGGCACCCAGAATCCAACAGAACGGTTTTATCTGAAGGTATTGAACGTTGCCTCCAGCAACCTGGACGTGGCCTCCACTACCTATTACGGCACCACGGTGCAATACATCATGGGGCTGACTGCCGCCATGCGGGAAGGACAGAACTTTCTGAACGACGCCAAAAGCAATGCCATCACCCGTAATTGATGGTCTGCCAAGGATAAATCAGCAAGCAGTTCCGGATTAGTACGTCACCACACGCCAAACTCGGTTATCATCGGTTTTTACTGTTATCACAATCAAATTACAGGTTCCGGAGGACCACATGAGGAAACTAGCCTGTTCCATAGCCATAATAACAACAACCCTAATGGCCGGCGGTCCCGCCGTGGCCCAGGTTCCCGGCCCGGTTGAACGGGCTTATCCTCAGGGCGTCATCACCGGACGGGTTACCAGCAGTGCCGGGCCCGAGGCCGGTGTCTGGGTCATCGCGGAAACCAAGGAAACCAATACTCCCTTCATCAAGATCGTGGTCACCGACGACGACGGTCGTTTTACCCTGCCTGAGCTCCCCACTGCCACTTTCGACGTCTGGGTGCGTGGTTATGGCCTGGCGGATTCCGAAAAGGTCAAGGGCCGCCCAGGCGACACCAACCTGGAATTGAACGCCGTGATTGCTTCCACCCCGCTGGAAGCGGCTCAAGTCTACCCTGGCGATTACTGGTATTCCATGCTGGAAATTCCCAGCGCCGACATGTTCCCGGGCACCGGCCCCGTGGCGGGCGGCGGTAACGGTTTCATGCCCAACTACACCAGCCAGGCCGACTTCATGCACAGCCTGAAGAAGGAGTGCAACTTCTGCCACCAGTTGGGCAACGAGATCACCCGGCGCCTGGATCACATGGACCACCTGGGCTTTGATTCCCACGAGCAAGCCTGGATCTATCGCACCTCCACCGGTGTACGCGGTGGCAGCATGCAGGCGGTATTCCTGGGCTTCGGCATGGACGGCATGGCCAAGACCATGGCCGACTGGACCCGCAAGATCGAAGCCGGTGCCGTGCCAGAAGCACCGCCGCGCCCCTCCGGCATCGAGCGTAACGTTGTCGTGACCATGTGGGACATCGGCGGTCCCCAGGACTTCATGCACGACATCATCTCCACCGACAAGAACAACCCCACCGTGAATGCCTACGGGCCGCTCTATGCCCATTCCTCAGGTCACGGCACCATCGAAGTGGTTGACCCTGTCACTAACGACAACTACAAGTACGTGATCCCCACCCGCGATGATCCGCGCGAGGTTTCCACCCGCTTCCCGCCGGCAGGCAACCCCTCCAACTTCTGGGGCATGGAACACCTGTGGGGTCAGGAGCATCCTTCAGATCCCCACAACCCCATGATGGGACCGGATGGCCGGGTTTGGAACACTTCCAAAATCCGCAATGAAAACCCTGCCTGGTGCAGCGATCCCAACTCCACCAACAAGTACGTGCAGTACTATCCGCTGACCCGCAGCAACCGTCAGGCCTCGGTATTCGACCCCCAGACCGGTGAGTTCGAGCTGATCGACACCTGCTACGCCACCCACCACGTGAACTTTGCCGTCGATGCCGACAACACCGTGTACTTCAACGAGTTGCTGGGCCCCATCTTTGGCTGGATCAACACCCGGGTGTGGGACGAGACCAAGGACGAGCAGCTGGCCCAGGGCTGGTGCCCGCAGATCATCGACACCAATGGCGACGGCCAGATCACCAGGCCCTGGAACCCGGCCAACAGCCCGGACCCGGATCCCAACCTGGATACCGAAGTGCGCATGAACCTC
>JBJHAY010000173.1:0-7886 GCA_050485205.1 Gammaproteobacteria bacterium | reverse complement strand
GGATTGGCCTGCAGTACGATGAAGTCGGCGCGCATACCCGGCGCTATGCTGCCCATGTCGTCCAGACGCAGAAACTCAGCGCCATTGCTGGTGGCGGCCACGATCACTTCCATCGCTGACATCCCGGATGCCACCATGTCCTCCATTTCGATATGGGGCCCCCAGGGTGTATTGCCATCGGTGCCGAGGGCAATGCGCACACCTTCGCGGTTCAGCCGATCCAGGTTGCGCGCCTGAATTCCAAAGGCCTCAAGCACCGCCGGCTGTCCAGTGGGGGCAGCTTGCAGCTGCTGCAACTGGGCATCGGGAATGGTGCCACGCAACCATTCCAGATCAGTGGCAACGCCACGGTTGGGCAGGTTGGGCACCAGCACAAAATCGGGGCGCTGGCGGAACATGGCGACGATTTCGTCATCGACATCGGTGTCGCGGATCCCGTGGGCGAAGGAGTCGATGCCGGCGCGCAGCAGTTCCTTGGCATCCTCCAGATGGAAAATATGAGCGGTGACCCGCAAACCATGAGCATGGGCTTCCTCGATCACACCACGATAGATTTCCGGTGGCAGCTTCTCGTACTGACCATCGCGGTCATCGACCCAGACCTTGATGATATCCACCCCTGCCCCGGCTTCCTGACGCACCGCGGCGCGGGCTTCCTCGACGTTGTTGACCCAATGCGGCACCTCGCTGCGGCCTGGTTCCGGCATGGTGATGCCACGGCCGGCGGTGCGGTACAGGGCGTGTCCCGGTTGCGACTCATTGCGGATCTGGAACACCTCATCCCCGGCGTCCATGCCCAGGCTCATGGCGGCACTGACGCCGTAGACGGCACGGCGGCGCAAATCCTCCAGCAAGGGCTCGCGCTCGGTACTGAGATGGACGTGGGTATCGATGATGGCAGGCATCACGGTCATGCCGCTAATATCAATCTGGCGAGCTCCCGGTGGGATGTTGACACTGCCCATGGCGCCCACTGCGGAAAAATACTGGCCATCCACCACCAACACCCCATTCTCGATGGGCGCGGAACCGTCACCAGTGATGATGCGCGCGCCGGTGAACACGATCTCGGAGGATGCCGGAGGCGGTGGCGGCTCTGCGGGCGCCGGCGGTGGAGCAGCGGGCTGATCGGGGGAACAGGCGATGAGCGAGAGACCCAGGGCAAGTGAACCGATGGTCTTCAGGATGGGCATCATGGCATTCTGCATGGCGGACTCCAGTGCTGGCGGGATGGGCCAATAATAGTAACAGACCCTATCCCCCGCACAAGATTACCGAATTTCCGCAATGCCAAGCCGGCAAAGAGCCGCTATAATCGGCCCACACCACCCCTTGGAGAGGTGCCGGAGTGGTCGAACGGGCCTGACTCGAAATCAGGTGACCACGCAAGTGGTCCCAGGGTTCGAATCCCTGCCTCTCCGCCATTCCCGCTCATATCACCCTGCACCGTTAGGCAAAGGCGTGTTAAGCAACTGCTGCTCCCACAGGAACGCGATACCACTCCCGCCGCCATGCTCCTTGATTACCTCGATCAGTTCCGCGAGATGATCGGGTCTTGCCCAGTCTCGCTGCCACTCGGACGCCACTGCCATCCAGGTCATCATGTTCACGCCAGCGGCAATCATCCTCAGGATGGCAACTTCGTGGGCTTCAACTGAAACAGAGCCGGATGCATCGGTGACTACAGTCACATCCCAACCTTCGCCCGCTGCCTGGATGGCCGGCATGGCAACGCAAATTTCAGTCCATAGACCTGCAATTATGAGCTGCTTTCGCCCAGTAGCCTTAACCGCATCCACCGTCACCTTGTCTTCCCATGTATTTATTACTGTTCGATCTATAATTTCTTGACCTGGGAATACATTGGATATTTGGGGGAAAATTGCGCCACCTTGAGCAGCGACAACGGTCGTCAGGATGGTTGGGACACCGAAAGCCTTGGCGGCTTTCGCCAGACCCGCCGAGTTATTGATCACCATCTGAGGTTCGTGGCTGTTCAGGTTGGCAAGCTGGTAAGGCTGGTGGTCGATTAAAACGAGCACGGAATCTTCGGGACGAAGAAGGGAATCGAGGCCGTTACGGAATTTCATTGATACATCCTCAGTTGTCGTTGTATGTACTTTTGGTTTTCAGTAGACGTGTACCAGTGATGAGATCGTCTGCAATGACATTGTGCAGCTCCAACACTTGACGGGATAGCCGCAATCAGTGGTTAGCTTAGTCGCGAAATGTGGAACGCTGCTACGGGCTCCACCTCTCCGCCTGTGCTTTGTTAGAGTTTTATCTGAAACAGCATTTTGTTGTTTATGCTCCTAATACGGTAGTACCATCCACCAGCATTCTGTGTTGCGAAATGAGGTGCGCCGAATTGGATATTGAAGAGTTACGGACCTTCGTAGAAGTTGCTGATGCTGGCGGAGTTTCGCCCGCTGCACGCCGGCTTGACCTGCCCAAGTCAATCGTCAGCCGTCGACTCGCCAGACTTGAAGCCGAGCTTGGCGTGCAACTGTTGGCGCGATCGACCCGCGGTGCGTCGTTGACGGAAGCCGGGGCCGCATTTCGGGACTATGCAGCCAGGGTCTGCTCCGAGATTGACGTGGCGAGAGAAACGATACTGCCCGCCGGTGAACTGTGCGGCCGCCTGCGGATTGCGATGCCGCTTTCTTTTGGATCCACGCATTTTGCCCCGGTGATTGCTGAAATGGCACGCCGCCACCCCCTGCTTCATATCCAAACCTGTTACAGCGATCGCTTCGTGGATATCATCGCCGAAGGGTTTGATTGCGCCATCCGCGTTGGCATGCTCCAAGATTCTACTCTGCTTGCAAGATGTGTCGGGCCGATTTACGGGACACTTGTCGCCAGCCCGGCCTATATTGAAGCTAACGGCTCCCCTGAAACGCCGGACGAGATTCTTGCTCACCAGGCACTGATGCAAGGCACTGAAGCCTGGAGGTTCTTGGATGAAGACAAGATTGTAATGGTTCACCCGCATGGACGCTTCAAAGCCGACAATGGCGTAGCCCTTGCATCGGCAGCAGTGGCAGGGCTCGGCATCGCCTATCTCCCTGACGGCCTCACCCAGCAGTACATTTCCTCAGGGGCACTTGTTCCGGTCATGACACGATATCCAATACCCCCAGCGGCCGCCTATGTCGTGCGCCCGGCAGGTCAACATCCCCTGCGCAAGATCCGGGTTCTTACCGAACTGCTGATAGAATATTTTGAACATCCTTCGGAGTTTGCGAGCGGCGCGCCTATCTAAATATTACCGCAATCCTGTTTTACTCGTCCGAACTCAGATAATGCCTCACCACGGGCTTGCTGTTTTCCTGCAGACAGGATTGTATGCTGAACTGCAGGATACTGGACTCCACGGTAACCCGTTCATGCTGGCGCAAATGGGCCAGCCAAGATTCCTCACTGAACGATTCCACGAAGTGGCAGGGGCGTTCGGTATCTTCAAAAACTCCCCAGGTAAAGGCACCATCACGACGTCGGTGTTTACCCAGTTTGTGCATAAGACGCAGAAACTCGGCAATAGCATCTTTCTGTACGGCATATTCAATAGTGACCAATACCGGACCTCGATCCTGGCTCTCGACCAGGGGTGGCGAAGGCCAATGCATGGCGGGGGTCAGGTCCAGGGTTTCAACACCTCCGACGCGCCAGCGCCAAGTCAGCAAGACCCCCAGAACCGCACCAATGGCAGCAATGGTCAACGCATATTCGATGCTGTAAACCTGTGCCAGCTTCCCCCATAGCACACTCCCCACCGCCATGGATCCCATGAAAGCTGACATGAAAACTGCCAGGCCACGTGAACGCACCCAGGCGGGCAAAGCCATTTGCGCGGCAACCTGCAGCGATGACAATACGGCAATCCAAGCAGTCCCACTTAGGGCCATCACCAAGGTCAAAGCCAGCAGTCGATCCAGGCCAGCCAGGGCAAACAGGCACAAGGCATAAAGCAGTGTTGCACCAGCCACCAGGATGTCACGTGATACCAATTCCCGAAGTTTTGGGAGTATCACCGCGCCAGCCACGGCGCCAACGCCGACAGAGGCTACCAGAATACCGAAGGTCTGGGCACCGCCATTGACCATGTTTCTGGCTATCAACGGCAAAAGCGCCCAAGAAGCACTGGCGAACAGAAAGAAACCCAGACCACGAATGACCGCAGCCTGCAACTCTGTGGAATGACGGACAAAACGCAGACCGGCGCGCATCGCACCCATCATGCGCTCAGCAGGCAGGTCGCTCTGGTATGACTCGCGTTTCCAGAAGTAAAGCACCGCGAGGACGCCGACAAAGGACAATGTATTCAAGGCAAAGACCGCACCACTGCCGACCATCGACACGATGACACCGGCAAGCGCTGGACCGACGGCACGGGCGATATTGACCCCCATGCTGTTCAGCGCGATGGCTGCTGGCAATTCTGTGCGAGGCACCACCTCTGGCACGATCGCAGCCCAAGCGGGCATGGTCATGGCGGTACCCAATCCCATGGAAAAGGTAAGCGTCACCAGCAACCAGGGCGTTGCGCTACCCGTCAGCGCCATTACCGCCAGGCAAGCGGCAGTGATAGCCATGAACATCTGGGTAACGATCAGATAGCGGCGCCGGTCGACGATATCGGCCAGCGCCCCTGCCGGTAACGCGAGTAGAAACACAGGCAAGGTGGTGGCGGTTTGCACCAACGCCACCATGACCGGGGAGGACGACAAGGTGGTCATCAGCCAGCCGGCTCCGATATCATGCATCCAGGTCCCCATATTCGACACGAGGGTAGCAATCCACAAGGCACGGAAGATCGGAATTCCAAAAGGAGACCACGCGGATGATTTTTGGAGCTCTGTCATCAATAAGCCCTTACTCAGGCAGCGGTATGAATTCGCTATCGTCGCCCGGGACGCTGGGGAAGCGCTGTGCCAGCCAGTCCGACTTGGCCTGATCAATGCGTTCCTTGCGACTGGATACAAAATTCCAGTCGATAAATCGGGATGTCATTTTTTCACCGCCGATAATGGCAATCCGGGACTCTTCAAGCGCCTCCAGCGTGATGCCTGGTTGGCAGGCAAAGACCGCCATGGCGTGCTCGGGAATTATCGTCTCTCTGGCTTTGAGGCTGCCACTGGCTACATAGAGGGCACGCTCTTCAGCTTCCGGTAGCACTAGGGTCTGCCCGGGCTGCAAGTGGGCCTCGACATACAGCGTGTCGGCGAAAGCCTTGACTGGCGACGTGGCACCATAGGCGCTACCAATAATCACACGTAGTGGTACGCCCGCTACGCTAATCGCAGGAATTTCTACCGAAGGGTAATGGTAAAAAGCAGGGTCAATTTCCTCGTCAGCTTCCGGCAAGGCCAGCCACAATTGCAGCCCGTGTAGTCCACGCTCAACGGTTGTGGCTTCGGGTCGTTCACGCTCGGAGTGCACAATTCCGCGCCCAGCCACCATCAAGTTAACGTCACCGGGGCGAATGAGCTGCAGACTACCCACTGAATCGCGGTGCAGAATTTCTCCTTCGAACAGATAGGTCACAGTGATCAGATTAACATGCGGATGCGGTCTGACATTAATGCCTGGTCCTGCGGGGAGTCTCGCTGGCCCCATGTGGTCGAAGAAAATCCATGGGCCAACCATTTTCCGCCGGGCGGTAGGCAGGACACGGCGCACAGAAAAACCACCCAGATCTCTGTCGCGGGGCTGAATTATCAACTCGACTGCATCACAGCCTGCCGAAGTATCACAGGCCTGCTCGAGAATCTCAGAATCCAGGCTCATTCACATACCTTTTGTATTTGTTCATACGATTAATTATCAGCAGTCTTAGGCTTCATGGTCGTGACAACCAGCCCGCCTGCTCAAGAGATCATTTTACCGGCACGGGATCCAGGCGCTCACCGTGCTTCGCACGCTCGGGTGCCTTGTGCACCATTGTGTAGGCATAGTCCACGCCCATGCCATAGGCACCGGAATGCTCTGTCACCAGCGCCATCACGGCTTCATAGGTATCGCGATGTGCCCAGTCACGCTGCCATTCCAGCAATACCTGCTGCCAGGTCATTGGCACCACACCCGCCTGTATCATACGCTGCATGGCGTAATCGTGCGCTTCTTTGGTCGTGCCCCCCGAAGCGTCTGCCACCATGTAAATTTCATAGTCGGCATCGTGCATGGCTGACAGCGCGAAGGTGTTATTGCACACCTCGGTCCACAAACCAGAAACCACGATCTTATTGCGACCATTCTTCTTCAGGGCGTCACGCACTTTCTGATCATCCCAAGAGTTCATTGATGTGCGTTCCAGCAGTGGAGCATCAGGGAATACTGCCAGCAGTTCCGGGTAGGTGTGGCCCGAGAAGGCATCGGTTTCCACCGTAGTAATGATGGTGGGTATGTTGAAAATCTTCGCAGCCTTGGCCAAGCCCACGGTGTTGTTCTTCAAAGTCTGTCGGTCGATGCTCTGTACACCAAATGCCATCTGCGGCTGGTGGTCAATAAAGATCAATTGGCAGTTGTCGGGTGTGAGTACTTCAAGTTTCGGGTTGCTCATGGTTTTCTCCTTGGATTGCTAGAATGCAAAGCAACCGCAACCCAGCGGCCCCCAGAAGGGGTCGCGGGGCTTACGGCGATCAGTGTGGATATGTTGATGAGAGTGGCCCCTACATCTCTGGGACATCAGGCTATCTCCGGAGTGGGCGGTGTGACACTGCTGGTAGTTTCCGCGTTCAAGACTGTTTCGATGGTAGTGCCCCCCAAAAACCTTCACCGGCGACCATTCCGGGCTGGCAGGCGGCAAAGGTGGCGCCAGGGTTTTAAAATCACCGTCACCATGAACAATGTTGCCTCCGACTATCGTCAACACCGACGCAATTTCCTTGATCTCTTCGGCATCCATGCTGAAATAGTCCCCCGACAGTACAGCCAGATCAGCATACTGGCCAACGGCAATTGTGCCTTTCAGCTCCTGCTCACCCGAGAACCACGCGCTGCCCTGGGTCCACAGGCGCAGTGCCAGGCTGCGGTCGAGCTGACGTTCTTCCGGGTACAGATTCAAACCACCCACGGTATTTCCGGTTATCAGCCAGTACAGGGATATCCAGGGATTGAAGCTGGCCACCCTGGTGGCGTCGGTGCCACCGCCCACAGGAACACTCGCAGCAAGCATGTCCGTGACCGGTGGCGTCATTTCCGCTTCAGTAGCACCGTAGCGCTCAACGAAGTATTCCCCCTGGAAGGCCATGCGATGCTGAATGGCAATGCCACCACCTAGCGCCTTGATACGGTCGATGCTGGCCGGGCGGATGGTTTCGGCATGATCAATGATGAAGCGCAGGCCGTCGAAAGGAGTATCCTTATTGACCTTCTCGAAAATATCGAGAAAACGTGCGATTGACTCGTCATAGGTGGCATGGATACGAAATGGCCAGCGATGTTCCACCAATAGCCGGGTAACCCGCTCCAGTTCCTCATCCATATCACGGCTCAGTGTCGGGCGTGGTTGCAGAAAGTTCTCAAAATCCGCAGCCGACCACACCAAGTTTTCGCCTGCTCCATTCATACGCAACATGGCATCACCCTCGCCCGGCTTGACCATGGCCGCCCAACGCGCGTAGTCGTGGAATTCGCTGCCCTTGTCTTGGGCAAACAGGTTGTAGGCAATACGCAAGGTCATTTCGCCGCGCTGGTGTAATGCCTGAATGACACGGTAGTCGTCGGGGTAGTTCTGTCCGCCACCACCTGCATCAATGACGCTGGTGATACCCAGGCGGTTCAGCTCTCGCTGGAAGTGGCGCGACGAGTTCAATTGATCCTCAAAGGGTAACACCGGCCCCTTTGCCAGCGTGGAGTACCACCCGCACCTGTGGAACCCGGAG
>JBJHAY010000172.1:0-7904 GCA_050485205.1 Gammaproteobacteria bacterium | reverse complement strand
TGCCCTTCACCAGCAAGTCACACCCAAGCGCACCGCCGCAACTGGCGGGCGCGCTGGACTTTATCTGCTCCCGTCGATATTCTCCATTGTCAACTACCTTGCCAGACCGGCACTCAGAAACTGGTGCTGCGGGCATAGCGGCAGTGACGAAGCAAGTTGTGATAAAGCAAGCAAGGGCGGTATATGGACTCAACCAGCACCATCATCCCGGAAGACCAGGCCAACACACTTCCCGCTCTGTTTCAACAGCGGGTCACACTCACTCCCGACGCCACCGCCTACCGTTTTTTCGATGCGCTCAACGGGGTTTGGACCGACCTCAGTTGGCGCCACATGGCGCAACAGGTGGAGCGCTGGCAGGCGGCACTGCACCAGGAAGGATTCAAACCCGGTGACGCCGTGGCCATCATGGCCCGCAACTCCCACCACTGGACCACCTTCGACATCGCCGCCATGGCCCTGGGCCTGGTGGTGGTGCCGCTGTTTGCCAACGACCGCGCCGACAACGTGCGCTACATCCTCGATAGCGCCAGGGTCAAACTGCTGGTGATCGAGGGCGAGCCACAGTGGGAAGAACTGGGTGACAAACTCGATGATCTGGCCTTGCTGAAACGCATTGTCAGCATCGCCACCCTGGACCTGGCAACAAACAAGAACGTGGTATGGCTGCATGACTGGCTACCGGCAGCGCTGGATGACAGCACTCCCTTGCCCCCGCTCAACCCCGAGGACCTGGCCACCATCGTCTTCACTTCCGGCACCACCGGCCTGCCCAAGGGGGTGATGCTGAGCCATCGTAACATCCTCAGCAACGTCCGTGCCGGACTGCAGTCGGTGACCATTACCGAACAAGACATTTTTCTCTCCTTCCTGCCCCTGTCCCACACATTGGAAAGAACCGTGGGCTGCTACCTGGCAATGATGGCAGGTGCCACCGTCGCCCATGCCAGGGGCGTGCAGGAACTGGCGGAAGACCTGCAAACCATCCGTCCCACCTGTCTGGTATCGGTACCCAGAATCTACGAGCGGGTTTATGGCCGTGTGCGCGAGGGCCTGCAGGAAAAATCCGCCTTTGCAAACCACTTGTTCCAGATGGCGGTGAGCGTGGGCTGGCGCCGCTTCGAACGCAGCCAGGGCCGTGGCGGTTTCAACCCGGACATGCTGCTGTGGCCACTGCTGAACAAACTGGTGGCAAGCAAGATCGTCAAACGCCTGGGTGGACGCCTGCGCATCGCCATCAGCGGCGGCGCCCCACTTTCGCCGGAAATCGCCAAGGTGTTCATCGGCCTCGGCGTGCCCCTGTTGCAGGGTTATGGCTTGACTGAGTCGAGCCCGGTGGTGAGTGTCAATCGGGTGGACCGCAACATTCCCGCCAGTATCGGCCCCGCCCTGCCCGGCGTCGAAGTCAAGATCGGTGACAACGATGAACTCCTGGTGCGTGGCGAGAACGTCATGCTGGGGTACTGGGAAAACCCCGAGGCCACCAGCGCCGCAATAGACCGGGATGGTTGGCTGCACACCGGTGACAAGGCCAGAATCGACAACGATTTTATTTTCATCACTGGCCGTCTCAAGGACATCATCGTGCTCGCCAACGGTGAGAAGGTGCCGCCCAGCGACATGGAGTTGGCCATCGCCGAGGACACCCTTTTCGATCAGGTCATGGTCGTAGGAGAAGGCCGTCCCTTCCTTGGCGCCCTGGTGGTATTGAACCCGGAACAGTGGGAAAAATACAAACCCAAGTCAGGAGACGCCCAGGCCGCGGAGGAATTCGTGCTGGCGCGCATCGCCCAATGCCTGCGTGGATTCCCCGGCTATGCGGTGATTCGCCGCGCGGTGCTGCTGAGCGAGCCTTGGACCCTGGAGAATGAATTGTTGACCCCCACTCTCAAGGTGAAGCGTCCACAAGTCGCCAAGCTTTACGCCGAGGACATCAAGCACATGTACGAAGGCCACTCCCTGTAGGAGCCTGCCACGCGGGCTTGATCTGAATCAGCAGCAACACATCCCGGTCTGGAGACAATGCAGTCATGTACGACGACAAGGGCTACACCATCAAGGGCACCTATGATTTCGCGGTTCGCAGCCTGTCGCTGGTGGAAAGCCGTCTGGGTCTCAACATCAAGGTACACGGCAACGAGGACGACCTCCTCAACCGTGGTCAGATTTTCCTCTTCAATCACTTCGCCCGTTTCGAAACCCTGATTCCCCACTACATCATCCACAAGGAAACCAAGGCCTACTGCCGCTCAGTGGCCGACAAATCCCTGTTCAAGGCCAGCAAGGGCCTGGCCCGCTTCCTCAGTGATGTGGGCGCGGTGCCCAATGATCTGCCTGGCCTGCTGCCGTTTCTGGCGGCGGAAATTCTGCGCGGCCACAAGGTGGTGATCTTTCCCGAAGGTGCCATGATCAAGGATCGCCGGGTGGTGGACGAAAAAGGCCAGGTCGGAATCTTTTCCTTCAAGGAAAACATTTTCCGCAAGCATCACAAGGGTGGTGCCGTGCTGGCCATGATCCTCGACATCTGCAAGCATCGGATCAAGGACCTGTTCGAAAACAACGATACCATCCGCATCCGCCAATGGATGCAGACTTTGGGATTCGACAGCAAGGAGCAGTTGTTGGAGCAGGCCCACAAGCCCACCATCATCGTGCCGGCCACCATCACCTTCTACCCGATCCGCGCCGACGACAACTTCCTCAGCAAGGGCGCGGAATTTTTCTTCCGCAACCGTAAACTGCCCGAGCGTCTGCTGGAGGAACTGGCGGTGGAGGGCAACATCGTGTTCCGCGATACCGACATGGACATCCGCCTCGGCACGCCGATCCAACCCAAGCGCCGCTGGGGCTGGATCGACACCCAGTTGATGCGCCGCTACTTCCTCAGCGTCAATCACCTGGACGACCTCTTCAGCCTCAAGGAAGCCGCCGACAGCGTGGTGGAGGCACTGCTGCTGCGCACCATCAACAGGGAATCCGACCGCCTGCGGGATCACTACATGGACGCCATCTACCAGGGCACCACCGTGAATCTGGGACACCTGGCGGCAGTGATGATCTCGGAGCTGATGCACCGTGGCGAACGCCATGTGCTCTACGAAACCCTGCACAACGGCTTGTATTTCGCCCTCAAGGCGCTCCAGGACACTCCGGAAGTCCACCTGCACCGCAGCCTGCTGTGGCCCGATCGCTACCGCGGCCTGCCGGATGGCATGACCCATGACCTGGTGCGCTTCATGGCCACCTGCATCCAGGCCGGCCTGCTGGAAAAGAACAGCACCGGCTATGTCTTTCTGGACAAGCTGTTCGCCGAACACGACTTCCATCGCATCCGGGTGGAAAACCCCCTGATGGTCTACGCCAACGAAGTGGCCCCGATCAAGGCGGTGGGGCAAGCTGTGCGCAATGCCCTGGACAAGGTGGCCCACTCCATCAACCCGATCGAACTGGGTGGATTGCTGTTCGAGGATGAAGTACGCGCCTGGTCCCATAACACAGCCTATTTCAGCCGCAAGCGCTATCAGGAAATCAACGCCAAGGAAACCGCCACCCGCAGTGGCAAGCCCTACCTTCTCACCCACCCCGAGCCTTCGCCACTGGGTGTGCTGCTGATCCACGGCCTGCTGGCTTCCCCCGCCGAACTGGAGGATTTCGGCACCAAGGTTCACGCCCTGGGACACACCGTGATGGGGGTGCGCCTGGCGGGTCACGGCACCTCGCCCTGGGATCTGGAACAACGCAGGTGGGAAGACTGGCTGGCCTCGGTACAACGGGGCTATGACATCCTGGCCCTGCACGTGAAGAAAGTACTGGTGGTGGGCTTCTCCGCCGGCGCTGCCCTGGCCTTGATCATGGCCAGCCGCAAACCCAACAAGCTGGCTGGCGTGGCCAGTGTCGCCGCGCCCTATTATCTCCAGGACAAGAATGTCGCCTTCGCCCCCCTGCTGCATGGCGTCAACCGCCTGGTGGCCCGGGTCTCTGGCAGCCATGGGGTAGCGCCGTTTCGCAGCAATGACCCTGCCCATCCCGACATCAATTACCGTTCGATTCCCGTCAGCGCGGTGCACGAACTGCTGGACATGATCGGCGAATTGCGAAAGAGCTTGTCCGCCGTGGATGTGCCGGTCACCATAGTCCAGGGCGATGCCGACAGCGTAGTCAAACCTGAGAGCGCCACCCGCATCCATGACAAGTTGGTCAACTGCCCCGATAAATCCCTGCATTGGATTCCCGGGGGTGAACACTGGTTGATCACGGCCGATGTCGGGGAGACGCACGCCCTGCTGTTGCGCTTCATCGAAGAAGTCCTGTCACCGACACCAATGGAGGAAGTCCAGACATGAAACCCGTCGTCATCGCCGCCTACTACCGCACTCCCTTCACTCCCGCCTTCAAGGGAGAACTGGCCAAGGTACGCTCCGACGAAATGGCGGGGCAACTGGTGCGTGCCCTGGTGCGGAAGACCGGTGTGCCGCCGGACAGCATCGAGGACCTGATCCTGGGCTGTGCCTTTCCCGAAGCCGAGCAGGGTTTCAACATGGCGCGCCTGGTGGGCTTTCTGGCGGACCTGCCCTACAGCGTGGCGGGCATGACCCTGAACCGCTTTTGCGGCTCCTCCATGCAGTCCATCCACATCGCGGCCGGCAATATTCAGATGAACGCCGGAGACTGCTTTCTCTGTGTCGGCGCCGAATCCATGACACGGGTGCCGATGACCGGCTACAACCCCATGCCCCACCCAGGGCTGTTCGAGAAAATGCCCCAGGCCTACATGGGCATGGGGGATACCGCCGAGAATGTGGCGACACGTTACAACCTGAAGCGCGAGGAACAGGATGCCTTCGCCCTCGAAAGTCAGCGCAAGACTCGGGAGGCCATCGACGCCGGCCGCTTGCGCGACGAAATCATCGCCATCGACACCCCCCGCGGCAAGGTGGAACGCGACGGCTGCCCACGCCCGACCACCACCCTGGAAGATCTGGCCGGCCTGAAACCGGCCTTCGACCAACAGGGCAGCGTCACCGCCGGCACCTCCTCGCCGCTCACCGACGGCGCCGCCGCCGTCCTGGTATGCAGCGCCGACTACGCCGAACGCCATGGACTGGAACCCCTGGCGCTGGTGAAGTCCATGGCGGTCTCCGGTTGCCTGCCGGAAATCATGGGCATCGGTCCGGTGGGTGCCACCCAGAAAGCCCTGCAACGGGCTGGCATCAGCGTCGAAGATCTGGACGTGATCGAGCTCAATGAAGCCTTCGCCTCCCAATCCCTGGCGGTGATTCGCGACCTGCAACTGGACATGGCCAAGGTCAACATCGACGGCGGCGCCATCGCCCTCGGTCATCCCCTGGGCGCCACCGGCGCCCGCATCACTGGCAAGGCCGCCCAGATTCTGCAACGCACGGGGGGCCGTTACGCCCTGGCCACCCAATGCATCGGCGGCGGTCAGGGCATCGCCACGGTACTGGAGCGTGTGTGATGAACCATGACATCAAGAAAGTCGCCGTCATCGGCGCCGGGGTGATGGGCGCCGGCATTGCCGCCCAGGTGGCCAATGCCGGGATCGAAGTGCTGTTATTGGATCGGCCCAGTGATACGGGCGACAGAAGCGCCATCGCCCGCGGCGCCATCGACAAGCTGCTGAAAACCAAGCCCGCCGCCCTCATGCACAAGCGTCATGCCAAGCTGATCACGCCCGGCAATACCGAAGACGACCTACATGCCTTGGGCACCTGCGACTGGGTCATCGAAGCCGTAGTGGAAAGCCTGGAAATCAAGCAGGATCTGTACCGCAAGGTACAGCAATACCGGGCACCCCACACGGTGGTATCCTCCAACACTTCCACTCTGCCCCTGGCGGACCTGTGCCGTGGCATGGCCGAGGATTTTGTCTCCCACTTCCTCATCACCCACTTCTTCAATCCGCCGCGCTACATGCGCCTGCTGGAAGTGGTCAGCAGCGACGAGTGCCTGCCGGAGGCAGAAGAGCGCATCCGCCACTTCTGTGATCACAGGCTGGGCAAGACCCTGGTGGACTGCAAGGACACCCCCGGCTTCATTGCCAACCGCATCGGCACCTACTGGCTGCAGGCGGCGGTGGTGAAAGCCATGGACCAGCAGATTGGCGTGGAAGAAGCCGACGCCGTGCTGTCGAAACCAGCCGGTGTGCCCAAGACCGGCATCTTCGGCCTGCTGGACCTGGTGGGGCTGGACCTGATGCCCCACATCCTTGCCAGTCTGAGCGAGCACTTGCCCAGCAGTGACGCCTTCCACAAACTGGGAGGCTCACCCCCCTTGTTGCAGAAAATGGTGGAAGAGGGATACACCGGCCGCAAGGGCAAGGGCGGCTTCTACCGCCTCAGCGAGGCGGGAGAGAAGCAAGTGATCTCCCTGCAAAGCGGCGATTACAGCCCGGCACGGCGGCCCAAGCCAGCGGCGCTGGCAGCCTCCAAAAAACATGGCTTGCGCGCCCTGCTGGAACATGAGTCCCCGGAAGGCCGCTATGCCTGGTCAGTGCTGTCAGACACCCTGGTCTACGCCGCCAGCCTGGTGCCGGAAATCACCCATGACATCAAGTCAGTGGATGCCGCCATGCGCCTGGGTTACAACTGGCAATATGGCCCCTTTGAACTGCTGGATCGCATCGGCACCGGCTGGTTCGTGGAACGCCTGCGCCAGGAAAAACGCCCAGTACCACCACTGCTGGCCCAGGCTGCCGACAAATCCTTCTACCGTGTCAGTCAGAACGCCCTGCAATACCTGGGCACCGACGACGTCTACCACACTCTGCGGCGGGCGCCAGGGGTAATCCTGCTGGAAGATATCAAACGCCGCGAACGCCCCCTCTTGGAAAACCGCTCCGCTGCGGTGTGGGACATCGGAGATGGCGTCGCCTGCCTTGAATTCCGTTCCAAAATGAATTCCCTCAACCCCTTCATCATGAGTTTGCTGCGCAAGGCCCTGCAAGAGTTGCCCACCCAAGGCTTCAAGGGCATGGTGATCTACAATGAGGGTCAGCACTTCTCGGTGGGCGCCAACATCGCCATGTTGATGCTGGGCGCCAAACTGCGCCTGTGGCCTTTTATCCGCTGGGTATTGAAAGACGGCCAGGAAACCTTCAACGCCATGAAACACGGCAAGTTCCCCGTGGTGGGCGCACCCTCTGGCATGGCGGTGGGAGGCGGCTGTGAGATTCTGCTGCACTGCCATGCCATCGTCGCCCATGCCGAAACCTACATCGGCCTGGTGGAAGCCGGCGTCGGCATCGTGCCGGGCTGGGGTGGCTGCAAGGAAATGCTGCTGCGCTGGCGTGACGCGCCAAAGGCCGCCAAGGGCCCCATGGCCCCGGCCATGAAGGCCTTCGAACTGATTGCCCAGGCCCAGGTGGCCACTTCCGCCGAGGAAGCCAAGGAAAAACAGTTCCTGCGCCCCGCTGACGACATCGTCATGAACCGTGACCGGGTGCTGGCCGCCGCGCGCCAGAAAGTCTTGCAACTGGCGGAAGATATGCGGGCGCCCAAAGAGACGGTATTGCGATTGGCGGGTCCATCCGGCAAGGCCGCGCTGACCCTGGGTATCCAGGACTTCCTCAAGAAAGGGGTCGCCACCGCCCATGACGCTCGCATCGCCGGCGAGCTGGCCACGGTGCTGACCGGCGCCGACACTGATCTGACCGAGGAACTGAACGAAGACGACATCCTGCGCCTGGAACGGGATGCCATCATCCGGCTGTCGAAAACACCAGAGTCACGGGCACGGGTTACCCACATGTTGAAGGAAGGCAAGCCCTTGAGAAACTGAACATCAAAACATCGGCCTGCGGGCGGCATAATCGCCACGCCTGCGGAGCCAGGTACTACTTGCAGGAGCCTGCCCTGCAGGCGACATAATCCTGTCGCCTGCAGGGC
>JBJHAY010000171.1:0-7995 GCA_050485205.1 Gammaproteobacteria bacterium | reverse complement strand
GAGCCGGCGGAAGCCCTGGGGGTGGCGGTGGCGGAAGATCTGCTGAGTCAGGGCGCGGCGGAAATTCTGGAGGCGGTGGGCTTGGCATGAGCGACGCTATCACCCGGCACAAGAGCGCTTCCTTGCCCATGCGGCATCTGACGGTATGGCTGACCCGGCCCCTGGATCAGGTGACGGTGATCATGCCTTGGCTCAAGGCTCAGGGCGCCAGGGTATTGCACATTCCCATGATGCACATTGAGCCGCTGAGCTCCGATGAGCAGATCCGCCAGACCGTGCTTGATCTTGATCGTTACGACATCTGTATCTTCATCAGTACCAATGCCGCCCAGATCGGCATGCAGTACGTGTTCGACCATTGGCCCCAGTATCCGGCGCATCTGCGTAATTTCGCGGTTGGGCCTGCCACCGCCGAGGTGCTGCGCAGCCATCATCTGGAGGTGGACTACCCCAGAGAGCGGCAGAGCAGCGAGGCCTTGTTGGCGCTGCCGTCCCTGGGTGATGTCAGGGACAAGAAGATTCTCATTTTCCGTGGTGTCGGCGGCCGGGAAACCCTGGCCGAGGGGCTGCGCGCCAGGGCTGCCCATGTGGAATACCTGGAACTGTATCGCCGAGCCGTGCCCGACTATCACCAGGCTTATCTGGACAAGTGCATCCGCGAATCAGCGCCGGATGTGATTGTGACCACCAGCGCCGAGGCGCTGGAGAATCTGGCGCGGATTTTTGCCTTCTGGCCCCCCCTCAAGAGAGTGCGCCTGCTGGTGTCCTCGACCCGGCTGATGGAAGTGGCGCAGAGCCTGGGTTTTGCCCACGTCACCGAAATGGCAGGCGCCCATGATGCCGCCATCCAGAGCGCCATGGATGATGTGGCGCGGGAGACCCGACATGAGTGATCAGGATAACAAGGCCATCCAGGACGGCGATCAGGGACAGCAAGATCAAGCCCCCCAAAGTGCGCCAGATTCCCCTGAGAGTGGACAGGACCCGGCCAAGCAAAGTTCCGCTGCCGAGGGTGCCGATGCCGCTGCCGTGGCATCAGGCAAGGCCCCAGACACGCAGCCACCCAAGACTGGCACAACCAGTGGCTGCCTGGCGGCGCCCAGCGGTTGTCTGGGGGGCGTGGTCATCCTGATCCTGCTGGGAGCCCTGGGTTATGGCGGCTGGCTGGGCTTGGGCATGTGGCAGGATGTGGAGCAGTTGCGCGCGCGTCTGGATCAGGCCGAGACAGCTCTCATTGCCGCGGACACGCTGCAAGCCAGCCTCGAAGCAGTCAGGGGTGACCTTGCCAGTCTCGAATCACGTCTCGGCCAGACCACTGAAAATACCGGTCAGGCCGGTGCCGCCGTCAGTGCCCTGGGCAATGAACTCGCCACGCTCCGCGAGCGTGTGGAAACCCTGGCGGCGGTGGACATGCGTCCGCTGCAACTGGCGGAAGCTGCCTCCCTGCTGCGGCTTGCCCGCCAGCGCCTGGTGCTGGCGCGTGATGTGCAGTCGGCGCTTGGTTTGCTGGATGCCGCCGATGCGATTTTGCGGCGCATGAACGATACCAGTGTGTTGCCGGTGCGCCAGGCTCTGGCGGCGGACATCAATGGCCTGCGCTCCCTGGACGCGGTGGACCGTGACGGGCTCTATCTGGCCCTGGGCGCCATGGTGGAGGAGTTGCAGGACATGCGCCTGATCACCGCCCGCGAACAACGCCAGGGAGAGGAAGTCGTCCTGGATGACGCCAATGACGAGCCCGACCTGATGTCGCGGGTATTGGCCATGCTGGATGACTATGTCACCGTGCGCCGTCACGACGAGCCCTTGCGCGCCGAGATCAGTGCCGAACAGGGCTTCGCCCTGCGCCAGGCCATGACCTTGAAACTGGAGCAGGCACGCCTGGCGCTGCTGCGGGAACAGCCCGAGCTGTACCGCGCCGCCCTGGAAGAGACAGGCCGACTCGCCGGGACCTACCTCTCCACAGCCAATCCCGGCAAGGATGCATTCCTGGCCCGGCTTGCGGAAATGGCCGCCAGGCCGATCCAGGTGACGCCGCCCAACACACTGGCCGCCCTTGATGCCATTGAGCGGCTCGGGGCCGGAGCGCGCCAGTGATCCGTTTCTTTCTCTATGCCCTGCTGGCCCTGCTGCTGGGAGCCGCCCTGCCGATCCTGTTGCGGGATGATCCCGGCTACCTGCTGCTGTCCTATGGCGAGTATTCGGTGGAAACCACGCTGGTGTTCACGCTGTTGCTGTTGTTGGCGTTGGGGTTCGCTGCCTTTTGGCTGGTCAGGGCAGTGATCTGGCTCAATCCCTGGCGCCTGCTGCGGGGCCAGGGTTGGTTACCGGGCAAGAGCCGGCAACGGGCGCGGCGTGACAGCGACCATGGCTTGATCCTGCTGGGCACCGGGCAGTGGCAAAGCGCCTATCAACTGCTGCTGGAGAACGCTCCCCGGGTCGACAATCCCGTCATCAACTACCTGGCCGCCGCCTATGCCGCGCAGCAGCGCGGCGAAAGTCGCTCCCGTGAGTACTGCCTGGAACAAGCGGCAGCGGCAGCCAAGAGCAATCAAAAATTGGAATCACTGGTGCAATACTGGCAGGCGATGCTGGAAAGTGAGCGCGGTGATTTACGGCAAAGTGTGGAGATTTTTCTCACGCTGCATCAACAGGCGCCGGCCAACCCCTTGTTTCTCGACAAGCTCAAGGATCTCTATCTGCGCCTGGGTGACTGGGAGCAGCTGGCCGCGCTACTGCCAGCCCTGCGCAAGCATCAGGTGTTGACGGATGATGAGTTGATGTCGCTGCAACGGCAAGTGGCGCTGGATGTCTTGGCCAAGTGCGTTGACGCGGCAGCATTGAAGGAACTGTGGCATGACTTGCCGATTCCCCTGGTACACGATGGCGCGATGCAGGCCAGCTATGTGCGCCGCCTGCATCAACTGGGGGAAAGGGGCGAAGCCTTGACAATGTTGCTGAAGAATCTGCGCCACGAGTGGCGCCAGCAACTGGTGCTGCTGCTTGGCGAGCTCGACTTCGACAATCCTGCCGAGCTGCTGACCCAGGCTGAGCAATGGCGGCAGCAACGTGATGATGACGCGGCCTTGGCCCTGAGTCTGGCGCGCCTGTCACGGCGCCTGGACATGTCGGGCAAGGCCAGCGAATACCTGGAAAGCGCCCTCGGCCATGCCCAGGAGTCTGAGCTGCGCCGCGCAATACACCTGGAACTGGCGGAACTGCTGGCGGAACAAGGCGACCCTCGGGCCAGCATCCCTCATTACCGCGAAGTCATTTCCCTATCACAACAAGATCCCAAGTAATGGCACCGATCAGTTTAAAAGTTGGTGTTGCTTTCAGTCTTGACTCTGAAAACTAGGTTCTTGCTCCGGGCAATGCCCTGATTACAGCCCCAACTGCTCCCACATTTCATCCACGCGCTGCTTGACCGCGGCATCCATGGTGATGGGGGTGCCCCATTCGCGGTTGGTTTCGCCGGGGAATTTGTTGGTGGCGTCGAAGCCGATCTTGGAGCCAAGGCCGGAGACCGGTGAGGCAAAGTCCAGGTAGTCGATGGGCGTATTCTCGATCATTACCGTGTCCCGCGCCGGGTCCATGCGGGTGGTCATGGCCCAGATCACGTCCTTCCAGTCGCGGGTATTGATGTCTTCGTCCACCACCACCACGAACTTGGTGTACATGAACTGACGCAGGAAGGACCATACTCCCATCATCACCCGCTTGGCATGCCCTGGATACTGCTTGCGGATGCTGACCACTGCCAGGCGGTAGGAACAGCCTTCCGGGGGCAGGTAGAAGTCGACGATTTCCGGATACTGTTTCTGAATGATGGGTACAAAGACTTCGTTCAGCGCCACGCCGAGAATGGCAGGCTCGTCCGGCGGCCGGCCGGTGTAGGTGCTGTGATAGATCGGGTCCTTGCGGTGGGTGATTTTCTTCACCGTGAATACCGGGAAGCGCTCCACTTCATTGTAGTAGCCGGTGTGGTCGCCGAAGGGGCCTTCGTCGGCCATTTCCCCCGGTTCCAACACGCCTTCCAGCACCAGTTCGGCGGTGGCGGGTACTTGCAGGTCATTGCCGAGACAGGCCGCCACTTCGGTCTTGGCACCGCGCAGCAGGCCGGCGAAGGCGTATTCGGACAGGGTGTCGGGTATCGGGGTCACAGTGGCCAGGGTGGTGGCGGGATCGGCACCAAGGGCAATCGAGACCGGAAACGGTTCACCGGGATGTTTTTCCTGCCAGTCGCGGAAGTCGAGGGCGCCACCGCGATGGGACAGCCAGCGCATGATCAGCTTGTTGCGGCCGATCAGTTGCATGCGGTAGATGCCCAGGTTCTGGCGCTCCTTCAAGGGGCCACGGGTGATCACCAGGGGCCAGGTCATGAGTGGGCCGGCGTCGCCGGGCCAGCAGGTCTGAATCGGCAACTGGTAGAGATCCACATCGGCCTCTTCGATCACCACTTCCTGACACACCGGATTCTTGATGACCTTGGGGGCGATGTTGAGGGCCTGGCGGAAGATGGGCATTTTTTCCCACAGGTCTTTCCAGCCCTTGGGGGGCTCGGGCTCCTTGAGGAAGGCCAGCAGACGGCCCACGTCACGCAGGGAGGACACATCCTCCTGGCCCATGGCCAGGGCCACCCGGCGTGGGGTGCCGAACAGGTTGCCGAGAACGGGCATGCGATGGTTAGTGGGATTTTCGAACAGCAGGGCAGGGCCGGCGTTGCGCAGGGTGCGGTCGCAGATCTCGGTCATTTCCAGCTTGGGGTCGACGGGCAGGGTGATGCGCTTGAGCTCGCCCATGGCTTCCAGTTGTTGGAGAAATTCGCGGAGGTCCTTGAATATCATGGTGGCTCGGTTGTAGCTGTCTCGTTGTTGGTTGTTGGCCACCCGGCCCAGTCACTTCAGTGCTGTCATGCAAGATAGATGTTGTGCTCTTGCTGGAGCAGCTTTCCTGCACGGGCTGCCTCCTGCAGAGCAGGTTCCCACAGGAATCGCAAAGGCTTACTTACGTTTCATCGCCTGGAAGAATTCGTCGTTGGTCTTGGTGTCCTTGAGCTTGTCGAGGATGAATTCGGTGGCGGGCACGTCTTCCATGGCGGAGAGCAGTTTGCGCAGGATCCACATCCGTTGCAGTTCTTCCTCAGTGGTGAGCAATTCCTCGCGGCGGGTGCCGGAGCGGCGCACATTGATGGCGGGGTAGACGCGTTTCTCGGCCATCTTGCGGTCCAGGTGCAGTTCCATGTTGCCGGTGCCCTTGAATTCTTCGTAGATCACCTCGTCCATCTTGGAGCCGGTGTCCACCAGACAGGTGGCAATGATGGTGAGGCTGCCGCCTTCCTCAATGTTACGGGCGGCGCCGAAGAAGCGCTTGGGCCGCTCCAGGGCGTTGGCATCGACACCACCGGTGAGCACCTTGCCGGAAGACGGCACGATGGTGTTGTAGGCGCGGGCCAGGCGGGTCATGGAGTCCAGCAGGATCACCACGTCGCTTTTGTGTTCCACCAGGCGCTTTGCCTTCTCGATCACCATTTCCGCCACCTGCACGTGGCGGGTGGGGGGTTCGTCGAAGGTGCTGGCAATGACTTCGCCGCGCACCGAACGCTGCATCTCGGTGACTTCCTCGGGACGCTCGTCGATCAGCAACACAATCAGGTAGCACTCGGGATTGTTCCGGGTGATGGACTGGGCGATGTTCTGCAGGATCAGGGTCTTGCCGGCCTTGGGCGGCGATACGATCAAGCCGCGCTGGCCCTTGCCGATGGGGGCCACCAGGTCGATGACGCGGGAGCTGAGGTCTTCGGTGCTGCCGTTGCCGGCTTCAAGTTTCAGGCGGACTTCGGGGAACAGCGGGGTGAGGTTTTCAAAGAGAATTTTTTGCTTGGCGTTTTCGGGTTTGTCGTAGTTGATCTCGTTGACCTTGAGCAGGGCGAAGTAACGCTCTCCCTCCTTGGGCGGCCGGATCTTGCCGGAAATGGTGTCGCCCGTTCGCAGATTGAAGCGCCTGATCTGGCTGGGGGAGACATAGATGTCATCCGGGCCCGCCAGGTAGGAGGCGTCCGCCGACCTGAGGAAGCCAAAGCCATCCTGGAGTATTTCCAGCACTCCATCACCGTAAATGTCTTCGCCATTACGGGCGTGCTTCTTGAGGAGTTGGAAGATGATGTCCTGCTTGCGCGTCCTGGAGACGTTGTCGAGGCCCATTTCCTGGGCGGTTTCAAGCAGTTCTGAGATGGGTTTGGTTTTCAGTTCGGATAGATTCATAGTGCGAGGTAGTAGGAAGTTGAATAATAAACTCAGGGAAAGGAGGTTGAAAAACTGCGTCGACCTTGGCTGAGCCAGTGCTTGTCGGAGACCCGAAAACAGTAAAGTAATTATGGACTTGGCTTGGGGGTTGCTGCGGGGGGCGAGCAGGGCTGTAATGTAGCACCCAAGTTTTGGGGAGTCCAGATTTTTATTTCATGGAATCTTCATTTAACCCGATTATTGCACGATTCTGGCGTCGCGAGGGGTTCCAGGCCAGGCGCCGGCGCTGCCAAGACCCTGCAGAAGCCTGTCTTGCAAGCGATAGATCGGGTTGGGTCGCGAGCAGGGCTCGCTCCTACAGTGGGCGGAGTGTGTAGGAGCCTGCCCTGCAGGCGACCGATTAGACCTTGTCGCGAGCAGGACTCGCGTCTACAGCGGGGTATCAGATGGTGCTGTCAATGAACGCGGACAGCTGGGACTTCGACAGCGCGCCCACTTTCTTGCCCGCAGCCTCGCCGTTTTTGAAGATGATCAGCGTCGGGATGCCCTTGACGTTGTACTTGGGTGCCGTGGCCGGGTTGGCGTCGATGTCCAGCTTGCAGACTTTGAGCTTGCCGGCGTATTCATCGGCGAGTTCGTCCAGCACCGGCGCGATCATTTTGCAGGGGCCGCACCACTGGGCCCAGAAGTCCACCAGCACGGGGCCGCTGGCTTTCAGCACTTCTTCGTCAAAACTGTCGTCGGTAACGTGGACAAGGTTGTCGCTCATGATGGGTTCCTGGTTGGTTTGCATGAAGTTCGTATGATAAGGGCTGATGGCCAGTATTCAAGTCCTGCTTGATACGCATCCTGGATACTTGCTGTATCAATCTGCCCTGTAGGAGCGAGCCCTGCTTGCGACCAGGGCTCGCTCCTACAGGAGTTGGGCGGCGCGCTTGGCGAAGTAGGTGAGGATGCCGTCGGCGCCGGCGCGCTTGATGGAGACCAGGGATTCCAGCATCACGGCGCGCTCGTCCAGCCAGCCTTTCTCGAAGGCGGCCATGTGCATGGCGTATTCGCCACTGACCTGGTAGACGAAGGTGGGCACGCCGAACTCGTCCTTCACCCGCCGCACGATGTCCAGGTAGGGCATGCCAGGCTTGACCATCACCATGTCGGCGCCCTCCGCCAGGTCCAGCGCCACTTCGTGCAGGGCTTCGTCGCTGTTGGCGGGGTCCATCTGGTAGTTGTACTTGTTGCTCTTGCCCAGGTTGCCGGCTGAACCCACGGCGTCGCGGAAAGGGCCGTAGTAGCTGGAGGCATACTTGGCGCTGTAGGCCAGGATGCGGGTGTGGATGTGGCCGTCCGCTTCCAGGGCCTGGCGGATGGCGCCGATGCGGCCGTCCATCATGTCGGAGGGTGCCACCACTTCGGCACCGGCGGCGGCATGGGACAGGGCCTGTTTGACCAGAACTTCCACGGTGATGTCGTTGAGGACGTAGCCGTCTTCATCGATGATGCCGTCCTGGCCATGAGTGGTGAAGGGATCCAGGGCCACGTCGGTGATCACGCCAAGGCCGGGGCAGGCATCCTTCACTGCCCTCACCGCGCGTTGGGCCAGGCCATCTGGATTGAAGGCCTCGCGGCCGTCGGGTGTTTTGCTGCTGGGGTCCGGCACCGGAAACAGGGCGATGGCGGGGATGCCCAGGGCTTCCACCGCGCGGGCTTCCTTGACCAGTTCATCCAGGCTGACGCGCTCGATGCCAGGCAT
>JBJHAY010000170.1:0-8009 GCA_050485205.1 Gammaproteobacteria bacterium | reverse complement strand
AGCCTGGACACATCCCGCAGAATTTCCTGGAACAGGTCGATTTCATAGTTACTATGGACTCCTTGCATCACCGCTGCAATGCGCTCCAGCCCCATGCCGGTATCCACCGAGGGTTTTGGCAGTGGGGTCATGCTGCCATCGGCTGCACGGTTGTACTGCATGAATACAAGATTCCATATCTCGATGTAGCGATCACCGTCTTCTTCGGGAGTGCCAGGTGGCCCACCCGCAACGTCCGCTCCATGGTCATAGAAAATTTCCGTGCAGGGGCCACACGGGCCGGTATCACCCATGGCCCAGAAATTGGAGTCCTCTCCAAGCCTGGAGAAACGAGACGGGTCCACGCCAATATGTTCAAGCCAGATTTGTTCGGCTTCGCTGTCGTCGTGGTAGATGGTGACCCAGAGCTTATCGGGCGCAATGCCCAGATTTTTGGTCAGAAAAGTCCAGGCAAACTCGATGGCTTCCCGCTTGAAATAATCGCCAAAGCTGAAATTTCCCAGCATTTCGAAAAAGGTGTGATGGCGGGCGGTGTAACCCACATTTTCCAGATCATTATGCTTGCCGCCAGCCCTGACGCAACGCTGAGAACTGGTGGCGCGGCGCTTGTCGCGATGCTCCAGCCCCAGAAACACGTCCTTGAACTGGACCATGCCGGCATTGGTGAACAGCAGGGTTGGATCATTACCTGGCACCAGCGAACTGCTGGGCACCACTTCATGTCCATGATTCTGGAAAAAATCCAGAAAGGCTGTCCTGATTTCCGCGCTCTTCATCACTACCACATCCATCTTGAGTACTATCCGTGCTGGAAAGTCCCCCCAACATCTGGGGAGGACGAAAAAGGGGCGAATTATATACGTTCGGCCACCCTTTGGCATCTCTCCACCCAGCATTTCAGTTCAACTCCAAACATACATTATTTGCATGCAGGAAGTGAAAGCGGTGCTATCCTGATATTGGTTCCCGGCCTGACTCCCTGCTGGGTGGGGTCTTGGGGCATTTGTTTCTACCCAAGTGAACGAGCGGGAATTAGTAAGTTACCTATACCATGATTGCCCAGTCCGGAAAATCCCCCAGCCAAACTTGCTGTAGTTTTCACATATCGCGCAACACGTACGGGATCATACCCCTGTTGCTGGCATCAGTCATGGCCCTACCTCCCCTTGTCCAGGGCCAGGAAAGTCCACCTGCCCTCGCGGAAATCCTGGTGACGGCACGCAAACAGCAGGAAAGCCTGGCAAATGTTCCCATCTCCATCAATATCGTCGGCAGCCAACGCCTGGAAGCCGCCAGCATCGGCAGGATTGCGGAAATGGTGGACTTCGTCCCCGGCTTGTCGATGACCGAGGTGGGCACCAGCACCCGCCTCTATCTGCGCGGGATCGGTTCAGGCAACAATCAGGGCTTCGAGCAGTCGGTGGGTCAATACATGGACGGCATCTACTACGGTAGACCACAGCTGATACGCCTGCCTTTTCTTGACTACGAGCGGGTCGAAATTCTCAGAGGTCCCCAAGCGGTGCTGTTCGGCAAGAACAGCATCGGCGGTGCCTTGAACTTCACTTCGCGCCTGCCGGGACAGGAGCCCGAACTCATGCTGAGCAGCCGCCACGGCTTGAGTCAGAACCAATGGGAAAGCACTGCTGTTGTATCCGGCCCAATCGCCGGTCCCACTACGGGCCGACTGGCATGGCGTGGCAACCGTGATCATGGCTACTTTCACAATACCACCCTGCCGGGCACTGAGCCACGCAGGATCGAGGACAGCTTCCGATTGACCCTGGCGCTGGAAAACAGTGGCTGGTCCCTGGCCACCCTGAAACTGGAACATCATGATTTCTCCACCCGAGGGCGCCAGGTGGCTGTAGTGAGAGACGACCCGAGCCCAGGGAACTTCATCATTCCACGCTTCGCTGGACAAAACTTCAACCAAGTGATTCAAGGCCTGGGACAGCCATCGATGAGTGTGGGCCGGGAATTCGTGCGCCACACTGACTATCCAGACCATAGTGCCACCACAGCAAGCAATCTGACCCTGCACCTGCAACGGCAATGGCAGAATTGGCAGCTGGATCTGGTCAGCGCCAGGGTCGCATACCAATTCCAGGAACAATGCGACTGTGATTTCAGCCCCGCGCGCCTGGTTCCTCTCAGTCAGGACGAGCACTACCGGCAGTTCAGCCACGAGGCCAGATTCAGTTCCATCACCATGGATTCCAGGCTCACCTGGAGTGGAGGGATTTACTATCAACACAACAACATGTCCTCCCGCGAAAGCCTGCTGCAACCTCCTGACACCATGTTGGTGGCCCTGTATCAGGCGCTACCGGTTCCCCCCTTTGATGCCCTGGCATTCATATCCGGCACCGAAGCCATGCGCCTGAACCGCCAACATGGCAATACCTGGGCAGCCTTCGGGCAAGCCACGCTGGCCCTGGGATCCGACTGGCATCTGGTGCTGGGTGGCCGCCACACCCTGGAGCGAAAACGCGGATTCCGCGCCATCGATCTGCTGCTCAGCAGTAGCGGCAATGCAGTGACAGACCCACGAATCGCCCTTGCCTACCAAGGGGTATTCGGGCTTGAAAGCGAACAGCTGCGCCTGGTGCCAGAGCTGTCCCATCCTGGGCACAACCTTTCCGGCCAGCGCCGTGAATCGGACTTCACCCCCCAGGTTTCCTTGGAGTGGAATGGGCTTGCCAACACCCTGCTCTATGTCAGCAGCAGCCGTGGCTTCAAGGCCGGTGGCTTCGACGCCCGCGCCAACACCAGGCGGTCCTTCGAATTCGAAGATGAGCGCCTGCTGTCTCACGAAGCTGGCTTTCGTGCCAGCCTGGCTGGCGGCAGGGGCCGCCTGGCGATGGCGCTCTTCCACAATGATTACCGCGATATCCAGGTCAGCCAGTTCGACGGCTCACTGGGATTCAATGTGACCAATGCCGGCGGCGCCAGGATCAATGGGCTTGAAACCGAAATGGGATGGATTCTGGCGTCAAACCTGAGCCTGAGTTTCTCACATGCCTGGACCCGCTTCCGCTACACCGATTTCAACAATGCCAATTGTTACAATCGGCGTATCCCGGATGGCGCGGTGGTGGATGGCGTGGCACTTTGTGATGCCACCGGCGCCCGTGGACAATTCGCTCCTGCCACTCAGTGGAGCCTGGCACTGGACTATTCCAGGCCGGACGGTCCGTTCGGCAGCCTTATGCTGGATCGTAGCGGCAAGCATCATATTCATGACAATCTTGATCCAGGCATGCAGATGCCATCCTACCTGCAATGGCATATGCAAGCAGGGTGGCGGCGCAAGCACTGGTCCGTGGCTGTCAAGGGCCGCAATCTTGGTAATACCCGCATTCTTACCTATGCCGCCAACCTGCCAGTCAGCGCCGCCATCTTCGGCACCAATTCCTATTATGCATTCATGGCGCGTCCCAGGCAGGTCATGCTCGAAGTGGCCTACCAACACTGAAGTTGGATGCGCCTTCTAAGCAGCATACTCCCACCTGCGCGCCAATAAGCCATATGTTGAACAACACTATTCGTCGGTCAAAATATTGAGCGTGCCATCCCTGGACAGCAATACCGCCAACGCCCGGGTTTGCGGCATGTGAGAAAACACAATCATGCTGATCACCAGAAAGGGCACGCACAGGAACATACCTGGGATACCCCAGATCATGCCCCACAACGTCAGGCTCAGAAGTATCACCATGGGGCTGAGATTGAGAGAACTTCCCATCATTCTGGGCTCAAGCAGGTTGCCAATCACAAACTGAATCGCGGTGACGATGGAGATCACCAAAAAGAAAGGCGTCAGGGTATCGAACTGCACCAAGGTAATGAGGGCCGGGAATATGGTGGCGATGATGGAGCCAATGGTGGGAATGAAATTCAGCAGAAAAATCAGCACGGCCCAAAATTCCGAAAAATCCACGCCAATTGTGATCAATACCAGGTAGCTCAATGCCGCGGTGAGGGTGCTGGTGACAACCTTGATACCGATGTACTTGCGGACATCTCCATCAATCTGCCGAAAAACCTTGCGGACCTTTTTTTCTTTTTCAGCGTCATTGATCAGAGCGCTGAGCTTGCGGTCCAGATCACTTTGTTCCAGCAGCAGGAAAATCAGATAAATCAGAATGATGCCGCCGTTGGCCGCCAGACTGGTGATGGACCCTGCCAGGGCGGTGATGATTTCCCGCAAGTTCACCACTTCAGTCAGTTGTGACATGGAAGGTGCCTCCTCCAGGCCGAAGAAATCCAGCAAGCCGCTGATTCTGGATTCAAAGTTGGCCTGGTAGGCAGGGGCAACGCTCACCACCCCATCAATATTCATGCTGACCAGGCCCACGAGTGCCCAAATCAAGCCCAGAAAACACAGGATGGACAAGGCATAACAGATCCAGCCCGGCAGATGCATGCCACCCAGATGCCATTGGCTGAAACCAGTAGCCAACATATTGATCAGAAACCAGAATACGAATGCAATCACCAGCGGTAACAGCAAGTCCTGGCCCACTATCAACAGATAGAAGGTCAACACCACCAAGGCCGTTACCAGACTGAAACTCACCAGCTTGTTCATCACTACCCCCTGCTTCTGATCGGCACGCTCTGGTTTGCGCTAGTGGACCATGCTTCGAAGCATCATAGCAGGACCGGAAGCAAGAGATAACTCAGTACGCTCACCACCAAGCTGGCAATCAGGTTGAGCCACAGACCCGCCCCAGCCATTTGACCTATTGTTACATAACGACTTGCGAAAATGATGGCATTTGGTGGCGTCGCCACCGGCAGCATGAAGGCCATGGACGCCGCCAGTGCAGCCGGCACCATCAAGGTGAAGGGATGCAGATCCATGCTGATTGCCAGCGCCCCCATGACCGGAATGAACAAGGTGGCGGTGGCGGCATTGGAGGTTACCTCGGTGAGGAAGATCACGAACACCACCACGCTGAGAATGATGATGAAGAAATGTACGCCGTGCAATATCGACAGTTGGCCCGCCATCCATTCGGTCAGGCCAGACTGGCTGAATCCACTTGCCAGGGCAAAGCCTCCCCCCATCAGGATGATCACATCCCAGGGAATGGTGGCCGCGGTTTTCCAATCCAGAATGAAGCCATCCCGAGCAGGGATGCCGAACAACAGAAAGGCACCTGCCATGGCAATGGCGGGATCACTCACCATCGCCAGCACCGCGGGCTCGAACAAGCCACGCAGAATCCAGCCACTGGCCACCAGCAGAAACACCAGCGCCACCTTTTTCTCCTCGGGTGACATGGCGCCCATGGCCGCCAATTCATCCGCAATCACCTGTTGTGCCTGCTCCTGGTGCAGTTGACCGTGGGCGGGCATGCGAAACAACACGCGAGTCAGCAACAGCCAGCATAGGCTGAGCATGGTGATCGACAACGGCACGCCCAGCTTCATCCAGTCCACAAAGGAAATTTCATAGCCATAGAGGGTGTTGATAATGCCAATGAAGATGGCGTTGGGCGGGGTCCCCACCAAGGTTGCCACGCCACCTATGGAGGAGGCATAGGCGATCGACAACATCAGGGCGGTACCAAAACGGTCATGGTCTTGATCGCCGTCACGACGGGTTTGTTCGATCACCGCGGTGGCAACCGGCAGCATCATCATGGCGGTGGCGGTATTGCTGATCCACATGGACAACAAGGCCGTGGCCAGCATGAAGCCCAGTAACAGGCGGTCGGCGCCGCTGCCCACCCAGTAAATGACATTGAGCGCAATGCGCCGGTGCAGTTGCCAGCGCTGCATGGCTACCGCAATCAAGAAGCCCCCCATGAACAGGAACAGAATTTCATTGCCGTAGGAAAGCGTCACCTGGCCAGTAGGCAATACTCCCAGCAAGGGAAACAGGAAGATGGGGATCATGGCGGTGACTGGGATCGGCAGGGTTTCGGCGATCCAGAAACTGGCCATCAACATAGCCACCGCCGCCACGCGCGCGGCCTCGGGGCTCATCCCCGGCGGCAGTGGCATCAATAGAATCAAGGCAAAGCTGAGCGGTCCGACCAGCAGTCCTGCTTTTTGTCTTGTGGAGAAGGCGGCAAACATCGCCCGGATTGTATTACTGAATCGGGCTGCGGGCCAGGGCTGAAAGCATGAACCTGCAGCGCCGCGAACCGGCCTGCGACAGTCAAGTGAAAATCACCTTCTCGCGGCGGAACAACAAGCCGGCGCAGCTGATGAACAGCAGAGCCAACAGCAGCACAGTGGCACCTGCCAAGGCAAAATCCAACATTTGTGGTGTCTTGCCGGTGACCACATCCGCCAGCAGCATGTTTTGACCCAGCATTGGCACGAAATTCATCCAGAACTGCCGGTCCTGAGTGTTGAACATGTTGTAGAAGTAGGGAAGCATTGGCAGCAGCATGATGACGGAAAGATAACTTTGGGCATCCTTGAAAGACCGGGCGAAGCTTCCCACCAGCAACTGCATGGCCGGCGCGAACAAAGCCAGGGGCAGAATGGTCATGAGCATGCCGCTTACTTCCAGCATGCCGATATCAAGGCTGATCCCGGCCTGCTCCAGTGGCACTCTGAGTAACACCAACAGATTGAACAACAATGCCAGCAGCATGCCCAGCGCGGAAAAAGCCGCCGCTGCCAGCCACTTGCCAACCACGATGCTTTCCCTCGCCACAGGATTCACCAGCAAGGGTTCCAAAGACTTGCGTTCCCTCTCACCTGCACTGGCATCAATGGCCACCCCCATGCCACTGGCAAAAGCCGCCACAATCACCAGCAAGGGCACCATGTTGAGGATACCCGCCGCTCTTTGCCGGGCATTGGCATGGTTGATCCCACGCACACTGACCGGGTTGATCACATCTGGACTGACCCCCCTGGCCATCAGCCGCAAGGCGGCGGTTTCATCTCCCCAGGCCCGGATCAAACTCTGCACTCGATTGATTTTGCCTTGCGCCACGGGTCTCGAACCTTCATAGTGAAGTTCAATATTGACGGGGCTTGATGCCTGTTGCCGCGCTTGAAATTCTGTGGGCACCACCAGCACGAAATCATGTTGCCGTTGCGCGATTGCACGCCTGACTTCGGCCAGCACTGCTGCATCCAGGGGATCCTCCTCCCGCAAAGCAGGCGGCAACTCGAAATCCCGTAGCGTCACACCCTGCTGGCTCAGGAAATCCATCAGATCCAGCGCATGGCCGCGGCCCAGAACCGGCAACTCCACCTGCCGCGACTCCTCACTGATATCGAGAATGACACCAAGCATGAAATAAACCATGAGCGGTCCCAGCAGGGGCAGAATCAACAAGCCCAGCAAGGCGCGGCGATCGCGGCTCGCATCCTTCAACTCCTTGAGGAAAACGATGCACCAGGCCCCCATCTCAACTTTCCCCCGTCAGGCTCACAAAGGCATCTTCAAGGTTGTCCAGGCCGGTGCATTGACGCAGTTCGTCCAGGCTGCCCTGCATCAATACCCTACCCTCGGCAATGATGATGATTTCGTCACAGAGGGCACTGATTTCCTGCATGATATGGGAAGACAGCAAAATGCACTTGTTGCGGTTTTTCAAGTCCTGCAACAAGCTTCTGACCCCCCTGGTCGTCATCACATCGAGGCCGTTGGTGGGCTCATCCATGATCAAGTTGGGCGGGTCATGGATCAGTGCCCGCGCCAGACAGACCTTCATCCTTTCTCCCTGGGAAAACCCGAGGGCGCGACGATCCGCGATGTCCTCCATGCCCAACTGCCTGATCAGATGCTCGCAACTTTGCTCGATTGCACTGCTGGACATGCCGCGCAAACGCGCAAAGTAGTGAATGTGTTCGCGTGCAGTGAGGCGGGGATAAATACCATGACTGTCGGTCATGACCCCCAACAGAGCCTGACCGGCACGCGGCTCGGCCAGGACATTGATGCCATCAATCAGGGCAGTGCCTGCATCGGCCTTCAACAAGCCGTACAAAATTCTCAGGGTCGTGGTCTTGCCCGCGCCATTGTGTCC
>JBJHAY010000169.1:0-8037 GCA_050485205.1 Gammaproteobacteria bacterium | reverse complement strand
GAAGTCATTGCCAAGGCCACCCGCCCCCTGGAAGAAATTTTGGCTTATGGCGGCGAAGACATGTTTGGCAATACTGACTTGAGTGATGCCGACAAGGCTGCGAGTGTGCAGGACGAGGAGTCGGCGATACCACCCACCAGGGAAAGTCAAGATAACTCTTGAACGCGGCAAGTCCACGTCTGCCGGGCAAGTCCTGGACCGGCTGAACAGCCTGGTGACAACAGTCGTTCGGCAGGTGTTTGATAATCATTGGGAATTTTGATTCCCGCTCACATGGCCCTGGGCCATGATTGCATTTCGTGAGAAACCAGAGATGGATGAGAAGTTACAGAAAGTACTGGCCAGGGCCGGATTCGGTTCGCGCCGGGAGATGGAAAATTGGATCGGCGCCGGCAGGGTTACGGTCAATGGCAAGGTGGCAAGCCTTGGCGACCGGGTTGGACCGGCCGACAAGATCAGCGTGGATGGCAAGAAGCTCAGCGCCGCCAAGCCCGACGATGTGCCGCGCACCGTGTTGCTGTACAACAAGCCGGTGGGTGAAGTGTGTTCACGCAAGGATCCCGAGGGACGCCCCACGGTGTTCGACCGCCTGCCGCGTCTACAGCATGCCCGGTGGGTGGCGGTGGGGCGCTTGGATATCAACACCAGCGGCCTGTTGCTGTTCACCACTGATGGTGAATTGGCCAACAAGCTGATGCATCCCTCTACCAGTATTGAGCGTGAATACGCGGTGAGAGTGATGGGAGAGGTCACCAAGGAAAAGGTGGAGGCCATGCACCGGGGTGTCATGTTGGAGGATGGCCTGGCCCGCTTCACGGATATCCAATTCTTTTCCGGGGAGGGGGTCAATCAGTGGTATCACGTGGTAATCATGGAAGGTCGCAACCGCGAGGTGCGCCGCCTGTGGGAATCCCAGGGGCTCACGGTAAGCCGACTCAAGCGGGTGCGCTATGGCAATGTCTTCATGCCCAGCAAGGTCAAGATGGGCAAGTTTTGTGAGTTGACGCCAGATGAAATCAAGGATCTTTATAAACTGGCAGGTCTGAAATTCCGTCAGCCCAGAAAACGCGTGGTGAAAACCCGTCCAGACCGGTGAGCAAGGTGGCGCGGGTCACTGGGCATCAAAGGCCTGGCCGGATGTGCCAATGCTGTCAGGCCCCATCAGGTACAGATAAACCGGCATGATGTCCGTGGGGCTGGGCAGAGTGTCGGGGTTTTCCGCTGGAAACGCCTTGCGCCGCATGGCGGTGGCGGTGGCGCCCGGATTGACGCTGTTGACCCTGATGGCCGAGGTGTTTTCCAACTCCTGATGCAGTACCTGGGTTAAACCCTCTGTCGCCACCTTGGACACCGAGTACGCTCCCCAGTAGGCCCGTGGCTGGCGTCCCACCGCGGATGAGGTGAGAATGATGGAGGCATCCGTGGCCTGTCGCAGCAAGGGCAGCAGGTAGCGGGTGAGTCCAAAACATGCGGTGACATTCACCTGCATGACCTCCTGCCAGATGTCGAGGGAGTAGGACTCCAGCGGCACACGCTGGCCCAGCACGCTGGCATTGTGAAGCAGTCCATGCAGTTGCCCGAACTCCCGCTCGATGCCGTCGGCGGCTTCCTGAAATGCGTTGGCATCGGCGTGCGCCAGATCCATGGGGATGATGGCAGGCTCGGCGCCTCCTGCTTGCTCTATCTCGTCATATACCTGTTCCAGCTTGGAGACAGTGCGTCCCAGCAGGATCACGGTGGCGCCGTGGGCGGCATAAGTCCTGGCGGCGGCACGACCGATGCCTTCACCGGCTCCGCTTACCAGGATGATACGGTCCTTCAACAGATTCGAAGGTGCGTGATATTCGAACATAGGAATGATCTCTCCTCGGGGCTCAGCCTGGCATGAGCAGGATTATTTCTTCTGGAATAAGTAATCCTGTATTTCCCGCGCCGAGTTCACAATCAGATCGGCTTGCCAGTTTTCCAGCGGGTGATTAGGCGGCAGATAGCCCCAGGCGCAGGCGATGGTCGGCATACCGGCGTTGCGCCCCGCTTCCACGTCGCGCGGATGATCACCCACGTAAACAGTCTCGCGCGGGCTGCTGCCCAATTGCTCACAGGCCATGAACAGGCCGATGGGGTCGGGTTTGGGCTGGCCGGCAATGTCCGGACATATGACCACGGGGCAGTGCTTGAGCGCGGGCACTTTCTGCAATAGCGGCAGGGTGAAACGGCTGTTCTTGTTGGTGACGATACCCCAACGCAGGCCTTGCTCCTCGATGGCGCGCAACAATGTTTCGATGCCCGGGAACAATTCGCAGTGGGGGCTTTCGATCTGCAGTGCATAGCGATCCAGAAAGGCGTCGAGGAAATTGGCGAAGGCCGGATCATCCTCGGCCACGCCGAAGGCCTCCCGCACCATGGCGCGGCCACCGCTGGACACCACCTGGCGCACACGCTCGTGGCTCACCGGGGCGAGGCCGTGGGCCGGCAACAACTCATTGAGAATGACAGTGAAATCCGGGGCGGTATCCAGCAGGGTGCCGTCCAGGTCGAAAAGCACGGTATTGATCACGGTAGAACCTTGTTCAGTCAGAGGGCTTGCAAAAGTGCAGCAGGTAGTTGACGTCCATGTCCGCTTCCAGCCGGTACTTCCTGGTCAGAGGATTATAGGTCATGCCGATGCTGCCGCGCAGGTCAAACCCACAATCCCTGGCCCATTGGCACAGTTCCGATGGCTTGATGAACTTGCGGTAGTCATGGGTGCCCCGGGGCAGCAGCCGCAGAACGTACTCGGCGCCGATAATGGCGAAGAGATAGGATTTGGGGTTGCGGTTGATGGTGGAAACGAACAGGTGGCCACCGGGCTTCAGCATGGACGCGCAGGCGCGCAGCACCGAAGCCGGATCGGGGACATGTTCCAGCATTTCCAGGCAGGTGATGACGTCGAAACGTGCCGGATGGGCCTGGGAGAAGTCCTCGGCGGAAGACTTGTGATAGTCCACTTCAAGTCCACTTTCCAGCAGGTGCAGGCGGGCCACGGCCAGTGGCGCCTCGCCCAGATCGATACCGCTGACCTTGGCGCCGCGTCGGGCCATGGCCTCGGTGAGGATGCCGCCACCGCAGCCCACATCCAATACCTCTAGGCCTCCGAGCTGGACCTGGCTTTCGATATAGCCCAGCCGCAGTGGATTGATGTCATGCAGGGGCTTGAATTCACTGTTGCGGTCCCACCAGCGGTTGGCGAGAGCTTCGAACTTGGCAATCTCCGCGTGGTCCACATTGGCATGGCTGTCGGCGCCAGCATTGGTTTGCTGGCTTTGAAATTCATTCACGGCTTCGCTCCTGCTTGTATGCGGTCGCCCCACTGCTGAGTGTCACGCATCAGGGAAGGGGTATCGAGTGTGGTCAACTTACCCTCCCGGACGTTGAGTTGGCCTCCCACCCAGACATGGCTGACCTGGCGCGACTGGGCACTGTAAACCAGGGTGGAAACCGGGTCATGTACTGGTTGAGTATTGGGATAGGCCAGGTCCACTGCCACCACATCCGCCAGTTTGCCTGTCTCCAGGGTGCCCAGATACTCCTCCATGCCCATGGCGCGGGCGGCATTGCGGGTGGCCATGGCCAGCACTTGCCAGGCTGGCAAGCGGCTGGCGTCGTTGGCCACGGTCTTGCCCACCAGGGCGGTCAGGCGCATTTCACTGAACAGGTCCAGGTCATTATTGCTGGCGGCGCCATCGGTGCCCAGGCAAACATTGATGCCAGCATCCAGCAGTTCCGCCACTGGACACAGGCCACTGGCCAGCTTCAGGTTGGAGGCCGCGCAGTGCACCACATTCACCGCATTGGCCCGCAGTAACCACAGATCTTCCACTGACAGTTGGGTCATGTGCACACATTGCAGGCGCTGTGATAGCAGGCCCAGGCGCTCCAGGCGCTGCAAGGGGCGCTCACCGGTGGCCGCCAGCGCATCTTCCACTTCCCTGGCATTTTCATGGACATGCATGTGGATGGGGATGTCGAGCTCGTCGGCAAGCATTGATATCTTGCGCAAGGGCTCATCCGACACGGTGTAGGGGGCGTGGGGGCCGAAGGCTGTGTGCACCAGTGGGTCATTGCGGTAGGTGTCATGCAGGGCCGTGGCCTTGCGGATGTACTCATTGGCATCCGCCGCCCACACAGTGGGGAAGTCCAGCACTGGCGCTGCCAGCATGACCCGCATCCGTGCCTCGATGGCGGCCTTGGCCACCTGATCGGGGAAAAAATACATGTCGGTGAAGCAGGTGGTACCCGCCAACAGCATTTCCGCCATCGCCAGCTTGCTGCCCAGCGCCACAAAATCCTCGCTGACCCACTGACTTTCCGCTGGCCAGATGCGCTGCTCCAGCCAGGCCTGCAATGCCATGTCATCGGCATAGCCACGGAACAGTGTCATGGCGGCGTGGCCATGGGCGTTGATCAGTCCTGGGATCACGGCATGGTGTTCCAGGTGGTATTCCTGGCTGCCATTGAAGCGCTGGCTGGCATCCGCCGAAGGCAATATGGCGATGATCCGCCCTTGGCGGATCACCAGGGCATGGTGCTGCAATATCTGCCCTTCGACGCTCATTGGCAGCAGCCAGCGCGCATGGATGACGGTGTCAGCTTCCCAGGGCCCGGCCGGATTCTCGGAAGGTGGCGTGGTTGTGGTCATAATCGACTGATTTTCCATGCATTATTGAAATGTGGCGGAGTATACCTTTTCTCGGTCATGGGCGGTACCAATGCTGTCGGTCGGGGATGCCTTTGTGCTATCATCCCGCCCTTGTATGCATCCCGGGAGAAGGGTGCGCGGACAGCCTCGCAAGAGCGTCCGCCAAGGCCCGAAAAACAGGCGAATCAGGCAGTTTATGGCAGATCATTCAGACCAGATCCAACCGGTAACCATCGAAAGCGAAATGCGGCAGTCCTACCTCGATTACGCCATGAGCGTAATCGTCGGCAGGGCTCTGCCAGATGTCAGGGACGGCCTCAAGCCAGTGCACCGCCGGGTGCTCTTCGCCATGAACGTCCTTTCCAACGACTGGAACAAACCCTACAAGAAGTCCGCCCGCGTGGTGGGTGACGTCATCGGTAAATACCACCCTCACGGCGACTCCGCGGTGTACGAGACCATCGTGCGCATGGCCCAGGACTTCTCCCTGCGCTACCCACTGGTGGACGGCCAGGGCAATTTCGGTTCCGTGGACGGCGATTCCGCCGCCGCCATGCGTTATACGGAAATTCGCATGAAGAAGATCGCCCACGAGTTGTTGGCGGATCTCGACAAGGAAACCGTGGATTTTTCCGACAACTATGACGGCACTGAACAGATTCCAGATGTGCTGCCGACACGGATTCCCAACCTGCTGGTGAACGGCTCCTCCGGCATCGCCGTGGGCATGGCCACCAACATCCCTCCGCACAACCTGCGGGAAATTATTTCCGCCTGTATCGCGCTGGTGGATGATCCGGACATCGATGTTGATGGGCTCATGGAGCACGTGCATGGCCCCGACTTCCCCACCGCCGCCATCATCAATGGCCGGGCCGGCATCATTCAGGCCTATCGAACCGGGCGCGGCAAGATCTACATCCGCTCCAGGGCCGAGATAGAGGAGGATGAAAAAACCGGGCGCCAGACCATCATCGTTTCGGAAATTCCCTATCAGCTCAACAAGGCCAGGCTTATCGAGCGCATTGCCGAGTTGGTGAAGGAAAAGAAACTGGAGGGCATCAGCGAGCTGCGCGACGAGTCCGACAAGGACGGCATGCGCATTGTCATCGAATTGCGGCGGGGTGAAGTGGGGGACGTGGTGCTCAACAACCTCTATGCCCAGACCCAGATGCAGACGGTGTTCGGCATCAACATGGTGGCCCTGGTGGATGGGCAGCCCCGCATCCTCAATCTCAAGGACATGCTGGAAGCCTTTGTGCGCCACCGCCGCGAAGTGGTGACGCGCCGTACTATCTATTTGCTGCGCAAGGCCAGGGAGAAGGGCCATATCCTGGAAGGGCTGGCAGTGGCCCTGGCCAACATTGACGAGGTGATCGAACTGATCAAGACCTCCCCAAGCTCCGCCGAGGCCAAGGAAAAACTGCTGGCCCGGGGTTGGCGCTCGGAAAGTGTGCTGGCCATGCTGGAAGCGGCTGGTCCGGAAGCCTGCAGGCCCGATGAACTGCCTGAACAATATGGCCTGCGTGAGGGCTCCTACTATCTTTCTCCGGAACAGGCCCAGGCCATTCTGGAACTGCGTCTGCACCGCCTGACCGGGCTCGAGCATGAAAAACTGATCAATGACTACAAGGACTTGATCCAGCAGATCGCCGCATACCTGGAAATCCTGGGCAATCCGCTGCGCCTGATGGAAGTGATCAAGGAAGAACTGGTGGAAATCCGTGACAACTATGGTGATGAACGCCGCACTGAAATCACAGCCTCTTCCCACGATCTCACCATCGAGGATCTGATCACCGAGGAGGACCGGGTGGTGACCATTTCCCGTGGTGGTTACGCCAAGAGTCAGCCACTGTCAGACTACGAGGCCCAGCGCCGGGGAGGCAAGGGCAAGGCAGCCGCCAGTGTCAAGGAAGAGGATCATGTGCAGCATCTGCTGGTGGCCAGCAGTCACGACACCCTGCTGTGCTTCACTTCCACTGGCAAGGTATTCTGGCTCAAGGTGTTCCAGATTCCCCTGGCCAGTCGCATTTCCCGCGGCAAGCCCATAGTCAATATCTTGCCCCTGGAAGAGGGAGAAAGTATCACCAGCATGCTGCCCATTCGCGAATACCATGAAGATCAATTCGTGTTCATGGCCACCGCCAACGGCACCGTGAAAAAGACCGAGCTCACCAGCTTCTCGCGTCAGCGCAGCGTGGGCTTGCGTGCCATTGAACTGGACGAGGGTGATACCCTGGTGAAAACCGCGGTCACCGATGGCAGCTGTGATGTGATGCTCTACAGCAGCTCCGGCAAGGTCATCCGCTTCAAGGAAAGCGATGTGCGCGCCATGGGCCGCACTGCCCGTGGCGTCCGCGGCATGCGCCTGGAAGATGGCCACGTCATGGTGGACATGATCATTCCCGAGCAGGGCGCCCATATTCTGGCGGTCAGTGAAAATGGCTATGGCAAGCGAACCCCAGTGGACCAGTTCCCTGTCTATGGCCGGGGCAGTAAAGGTGTGATCGGCATTCAGGCGAGTGAGCGCAATGGCCGTATCGTTGGCGCTGTGCAGGTGTTGGAAGGCGAAGGCATCATGCTGATCAGCGACAAGGGCACCCTGGTGCGTACCCGCGTCGATGAGGTCTCGGTGCAGGGGAGAAACACCCAGGGTGTACGGCTGATCAAGCTCAAGGAAGGCGAGCACCTGGTCAGTGTGGAACGGGTGCAGGACATGGACGTCGAGATCGTTGAAGACGAAGAAGACGGCGATGCGTGACATCCACCCCAGGGTGGCCTACCTGGGGCCGCCGGGTACCCACTCCCATGCGGCATTGCTGAAGTATTTTGGTACTGATGACAACAGCCTGCCGGTGGCAGAATTGCCAGAAGTGTTTGCCCGGGTGGAGGATGGCAGCTGTGACTTTGGCGTGGTGCCGGTGGAGAACTCCACCGAGGGCTCCGTGACCGTGACCCTGGATTGCTTTGGCCAAAGCCACCTGGTGATCTGTGGCGAGGTCATGCTGCGCATCCATCACCATCTGGCCCTGGGGGCTGACAGCGATCCCGACATGCCAAGCCGCATCGTCTCCCACCAGCAATCCCTGGCACAGTGTCGGCGTTGGCTCAACGACCACTTTCCCGGTGTGGAGACGGTGTCGGTAAGCAGTAACGCGGAAGCCGCCAGGATCGCCGCGGAACAGCGGGGTGTGGCTGCCATTACCACCAGTGCCGCGGCAGAGCGCTATGGTTTGAGTATAATGGCACGGTATTTCGAGGACAGCCATGTCAACACCATCCGCTTCCTGGTGGTGCGGGGTAGTGGTACAAGCCCTGCCACTGGAAATGACAAAACCTCCATCATTATTGCCACC
>JBJHAY010000168.1:0-8058 GCA_050485205.1 Gammaproteobacteria bacterium | reverse complement strand
GGGCTGGGCTCCGGACAGGGACACGAGGGGCGTATGAGGCCATGGATGGCCTCATCCGAGCTCACAGGGATGTGCTCGATGCGTCCCCGAGTGGCCCTGTCCGGGGCCCAGCCCGAGCCACATCTCTTGCATTACAGGCGCTACTGGCCAGCAAAAAACTACTCCGATCTTGCATTGTAGGCACTACTGACCAGCAAAAGATGCCGCCAATCTTGCACGACGGATGCCACCGAATGGCAAATCTAGCCAGCGCCACCGCATGGCACGTCTGGCAGGTGCCATGGAAACAGTTTGGTACCCCTGGTCGCGCCCTCACAGGGGGGATTTCAGCACTGTTCCCGGCAAGCGCTGAACCTCAGTCCTGCTCGTAGCGGTCCAACAAATGCCGCACTAGGCCACTGCGGACGATGTCTGGCCGCTCGAAGTGATGCACGTGGACGCCCGGCAGGCCGCGCACCCGGTCGATGGCATCGGCCAGGCCATTGGGGCCACGGATGTCGCTCTGGCGGATGTCGCCGTTCACCACCACCTTGCAGTTCTCGCCGATGCGTGTCAGGAACATCTTCATCTGTGCCGGCGTGGTGTTCTGGGCCTCGTCCAGAATCACAAAGTTGTTGTTGTTGAAGGTCTTGCCGCGCATGTAGGCCAGCGGCGCGCCGACGATGCGGCCATGGCGCAGGCAGTAGTCTACCACGCCGCGGCCCAGGCGCTCGTTGAGAATGTCGCGGAAGGCCTCGATGTATACCGCGAACTTGTCCTCCAGTTCGCCGGGCAGAAAGCCCAGTTGCTCGCCAGCTTCCACTGCCGGGCGGGTGAGGATGATGCGTTCGATGCGGCCCGACTCCAATGCTTCCGCCGCCAGCGCGCCGGCGCAGTAGGATTTGCCGGTGCCAGCGGGACCGATGCCGAAAGTGAGACAGTGGCTCTTGATGGCATTGATGTAGCGTTGCTGGGCGGCGGTCTGGGCTTCGAGGGGCTTGCGATGCTGGTGCGGGGAGTAGGCGGTGTCGAGCTGGGTGATGCGGGAGGCGAGTTCTACGATATTGGAGGGAGGATCACTCTGTCGCCGTTTCGACCTGGTTCTGCTGTCCTTGCCTCTTCGTGCGTGTGTCTGTGAATCCGGTTCTGGCGAGTACTTCATCTGTCGTTTCGCATGGGATCTTTTGGCCATACTGACTATCTCCGGTCCGGTCAATTTATTTGATGGTCGTTCAATAATTGGCAGGTATGAGATTCAAGCGCGGATAGGATACCCTCCTCTGTGTGACGGAAAGTGGGAGAGAACACAGCAGGTTCTCAGTTCGTTGAAGCAATGTAGCGTTCGCGCTTATTGGCTTTCAACAGGCTCAAGTCTGCCATACATAAACCATCCAGGCAATCCCCAAAATCCGGATCAACACTGAAAACCAATGCCTGAAATCCGCCGTCCTCGAACAATGCTGCGTACTGTTTGAAAAGTACTGGTATTTTGTATCCGGCCATGGAAAAACTTTGCTGCAACAAGTCGAAAGCGGCGTGACGGTCGAGGCCTGCATACTTCATGTGCAGGAGGGCCAGGTTGGCGGGTTGCACCAGATATGGGTTGATGGCGGTGGCCAGTACTTGTGGGCAGGCGTGATGAGTGCTGTAGAAGTACACCAGTTCGTCCATCAGTTGCCTAGGATATTCGGCACTCATGCTTACCGGCCCGAACAGGTAGCGCACCTTGGGGTGATGCCTGAGATAAGCCCCGAGTCCCTGCCACAGATAATCGAGGCTGGCCTTGCCCCAGTATTCCGGGCTCACGAAGCTTCTGCCAAGCTCAACTGACTGTTCCAGAAAAGGCTTGAGGTCAGGACTGAAGTGATACAGGCTGCGGGTATAGAAACCAGCCTCGCCATTACAGGCAAGAATGCTGGCGCCCTCGCCGAGACGGTAGGCACCGGCGATCTCCAGCCTCTCCCTGTCCCACAGCACCAGATGGCGGTAATGGCGGTCATAGGCGTCCAGGTCGCGCTTGCGGCCGCTGCCTTCGCCCACCTTGCGGAAGGCCACTTCGCGCAGGCGGCCGATTTCCCGGATGATGGGGCTGTCGGGTGAGTAGTCCACCAGATAGATACCATTGTTGTCGCGGGTAGTGCCGAGCAGGCTGGCTTTCTTGAAGGCTTTCTGCAGTTCCTGGCGGTTTTCGGGATGGGCGATGGTGCGCTCGGTCTTGAATGCTGGATCCTGCTTGCGGCCAAGCTTGTAGAGATGCTTGCGCAGGCGTTTGACCAGGGTGCGGTCGTGCAGCTTGTCGGTTTCCAGTTGACGCGCGGGGATCGCTTCTCCCACATGAAAGTCGATCACCCTGGAGTGATGCTTGAACATTTCATCGGACAGCAGGGCGGTGCCAAGGGGCTTGTACAGCATGGAAGCACTGTAGAACAGCAGGGAATTCTTGGCCTTGATGCGGATGGGGAGGACGGGGGCGCGGGTCTTGCGGGCGAAATGCAGGAAGCCAGGTCGCCAATGGGGATCCCTGACCCCTGCCGGACTGATTCGTGACACTTCGCCGGCGGGAAACAGAATCACCGCCTGTTCGGCATTCAAGGCCTGCACCACCCGGCGGTAACTGCCAAGCGCGCTGCCCTTGCCCATGTTGTCGACAGGGATGATGAGGGATGAGAGGGCATCGAAGTGGCTGAGCAGATCATTGGCGACGATGCGCACGTCGCCGCGCACCTCACCTACCAGTTTCAGCAGTGCCAGGCCATCGAGGGAGCCGATGGGGTGGTTGGCCACGATCACTACCCGGCCATTGGCCGGAATGTTCTGGCGGTCGCGGGCGCTGACGCTGTAACTGAAATTGAAGTAGTCGAATACCCGATCGATGAACTCGAAGCCCAGGGCATCGTCGTTCTCCTTGAGGAAGAGATTGATTTCATCCTCATGCACCAGGTGCTTGATCAGATTGAGAGCGGGTTTGCGCAGGCTTGCGGGTTGGCTGGCAAGGGCGGGAAATTTGTCGAGCAGGGCCTTTTCGATATTGATCATGGTCCAGGGAAAGCGGCGCGGATGTTAGACACGCGCACCTTAGGACAGTCGTGTTAATGGAGGATTAAAGGCAGAACAAGAGTGGGTAAATGCCAAGCAGGCGCTGCCATGGCGTGATGACAGCCTCCGGCTGTGGCGCAAGCTGGGGGGCGCGGCGCCAATCAATCCCTGGCTGGATTTTGTTGCCGTCTGTGCCAGGCCAGCACATCGGCATAGGCTACCTTGCCACCGAAGATGTCGAGGGCGCTACCGATGGTGAGGTCAACGCGGCCCTTGCCCAGATGCTTGACCTGATCCAGGTGTTCCAGGGTGCTGGCGCCACCGGCGTATGTCACCGGGAGGGGGCTGTGTTCGCCCAGCAGGGCGATAAGATCTTCCTGCAATCCTTGCATTTTCCCCTCCACATCGACACCGTGCACCAGGAACTCGTCACAGTGATTGGAGAGACGATCGAGCAGCTCCGGGGTCACGGCTTCGCTGGTGAAAACCTGCCAGCGATCGGTCACCACCCAGAACTGGCCCTCGCGCTGGCGGCAGCTGAGATCCAGCACCAGGCACCGTTTGCCCACCGCCCGTTCCAGTGCTCGCAGGCGCTCATGGTCAATGTGACCGCCCGTGAATACATAGGAGGTGACAATGACATGACTGGCCCCGGCTTCCAGAAAGCTGCCGGCATTGTCGGGATTGACACCGCCGCCGTACTGCATGCCACCGGGAAAGGTGTCGAGCGCCGCCAGGGCTGCATCGCGGTTGCCGGGTCCCAGGGCGATCACGTGACCTCCTGGCAGATCATCATCGCGATAAAGACGGGCGAAGTCCGCGGCGTCGCGGTCACTGGTGAAGTTGGTTTCGATGGCGGCCTCGTTGCTTTCACTCAGGGTGCCACCCACGATCTGTACCACCTTGCCGTGGCGCAGATCGATGCAGGGTCTGAATTTCATGGTTGCAAACCCTGGTAGCGGGCCGCGTACAGTTGCTCCAGGCTGACGCTGGCGCAACTGCTCAACACCTGCCTGGCATGATGCCGCTTCAGGTGGCGCGGATTGGGCACGCCACAGGAATGGGCGATGATGTTCAGCTCCTTGATCATGTTGCGCTGGTAATTGGCAACCCGTTCTGCCTTGTCCTTGGCCACCAGGCCGCGTTGCAGCTTGGGATCATGGGTGGTGATGCCGGTGGGGCAGGTGTTCTTGTTGCATTGCAGGGCTTGGATGCAACCTAGGGAAAACATGAAGCCTCGCGCCGACACTGCGGCGTCGGCGCCTACGCACAGGGCCCAGGCGACATCGGTGGGGTTGATCATCTTGCCGGAGGCGATCACCAGGATGCGTTTTTTCAGGTCGTATTCGATCAGCTTGTCCACCAGGGTGGGCAGGGTTTCGTGCAGGTTGAGCCCCATGTCGTCGATCAAGGTCATGGGGGCGGCGCCGGTGCCGCCATCGGCACTGTCCAGGGTGATGAAGTCAGGCGCGCTTTCGATGCCTCGGGTTCTGATCAATGAGAACAGGGCATCGAGCCATGCGCTGTCTCCCAGCACTGTCTTGATGCCCACCGGCTTGCCGGTGATTTCGCGCACGAAGGCGATCTTGTCCAGCAGTTCTTCATTATTGTTGATGTCGGGGTGGCGGTTGGGACTGATGGAATCCTCGCCCACGGCAATGCCGCGGATGGAGGCAATTTCCGGGGTCACCTTGGCGCCTGGCAGCAGGCCACCCTTGCCGGGCTTGGCACCCTGGCTGAGCTTGATCTCGAACATCTTGATGTTGTCGGTTTCCCCCAGGGCGGCCAGACGTTCCTGGGAGAAGCGCCCGATCTGATCTCTCACGCCGTACTTGGCGGTGCCGATCTGGAATACCAGATCACAGCCGCCTTCCAGATGAAAGGGAGAAAGTCCACCCTCGCCGGTGTTGAGCCAGCAGCCGGCCTGGTTGGCGCCCCGTGCAAGGGCTTGCAGCGCCGGTTTGGAAATGGCGCCATAACTCATGCCCGAGATATTGAACAGAGAATTGCAGTGGTAGGGCTTGCGGGCAAAAGGGCCGAATATCAGGGGTTCTGCTGCCGTGGCTTCCTCTGCCAGGGTCGGGAAGGGCGAGTTGACGAAGACGATGGTGCCGGGGCCATGTTGCCGGGTGGAACCAAAGGCCTGGGTGTTGTCCAGATTCTTGGCGGCCCGGTAGACCCAGGAGCGCTGAGCCCGATTGAATGGCAATTCCTCGCGATCCTGGGAATAAAAATATTGGCGGAAAAACTCCCCCATTTTTTCGAACAGGTAGCGGAAGCGCCCCAGCAAGGGGTAGTTGCGGCGGATGGTATGGCGGGTCTGGAACACGTCGACGACGTAGAACACCACCGCGGTGGCGAACAGGGTGCCGATCAGGAGAATAAAAAGAGAAGACAGGAATTGCGATACGCTGAGGAAAAATTCACTGTTTGAATCGAACAAACTCATATCCTGGCGGGTCCCGGGCAGCAACTGGGATACCAAGAATACCACAAAGCGGGGTTACGGTTCAGGCCGGACCCCGCCGCGTGTGGTTGCTGGTGATTGGCAAGGCTCTCAGGCTGGCTCAGTGTCCGCGGCCACTGTCCGCTCAAGGAAGGCGTCACAGAAGATGTGACTGGAGCGGGCCCCCTTGAGGAAAATTTTCTTGCGCAGCAGGTGCACGAAATCCGGCGCCCCACACAGGAAGAAGCGGGTCTGGGCGAGGCCGGCGGTTTCCAGGCTGTCCACCAGCAATTGGTCCAATTGACCCGCGCTGATATCCGTGGGCAGGGTGTCCGCTGTGGTGGCATCCAGTTCCAGACATGAAGGCCGGTAGTGGAAGTTGTCATGTGCCCGGGCCAGGCTCTGCAATTCCTCCACATAGTAGAGATCGGCCGGCGTTCTGCCGCCGTGGTGGAGGGTAATAGGCCCCTGGTGGCCCAGCCGCAGCGCTTCCCGGGCGATGCCGATGAGCGGCGCCAGACCGGTGTTGGTGCCTGCCAGGACGATGGGGTAATCCTGGCCTTCGCGCTCGGTGTAGAAGCAGTCACCGGCTGGGCCGCGCATGTGGACGACGTCGCCCGGCCTGGCTTGCCGGAACAACCAGCCGGTGAAAATGCCCTTGGGGGTATTGGCGACATGCAGTTCCACATAGCCGTCCACTTCCAGGTTGTTGGCAATGGAATAGCTGCGGCTGACCCCCTCGGGATTGGTCAGGGTCAAATATTGCCCAGGGTAGTAATGGAACATTGAGTCGCGATCGATGATGTCCAGATGTATACGCATGACCCTGTGATTGAGCATGTCCAGTGACTTGATACTGGCGGTCACGGAAAATTCTGCGACCGAGGGCAGGGCCACCTCCACGTCCTGGTCCGGACGCCACTGGCAGGCCAGGGTATAACCCATGGCCTGCAAGGTGGGTTTGATCCACTTGCTGGATTCCTCAGTGGCCTCGCAGTTCACCGCCTTGACCAGGCAGGCCTGGCACATGCCCGCCTTGCAGGCATAGGGGATGAGTTGCTGGTTGCGCAACAGACAGTCCAGCACGCTCTCATCCTGTTCCAGCGAGTAGGCCTGGGTGTTGTAGGTGACTGCGGCCATGGTGCCTCCCGGATCAGAGATTGAGAACGTCGTCGTGGGTGCTGGCAGCAATCGCCATGACTTCGTCGATGAGGTGCTGGGGCACTTCCAACTCTTCCAGGGTACCTGAGAGATGTCCGGCTACTGCATTGAAGTGTTCTTCCTTCAATTTCAGGTGCTTGTGGGCTTCGCGCATGTCCTTGCCGGTATAGCTGTTGGGGCCGCCGAAGGCCATGGTGAGGAAGGCTTTCTGCTTGCCGATCTGGCGGTCCATGTCGACGCTGTCGAAAAAGTGGCTGATCAGGGGGTCGTTGAGAACCCGGCGGTAGAAAATATCCACTGCCGCGTCCACTGCCGCGGCGCCACCGATCTGGTCATATACACTGCTCATTGGAACTCCTTTGCTTGGTAGTCGTGAGTGACGCGGGCATTGTCTTAATGATGGAAATAAAATACAAGTTTTGCGGCGGGCAAAAATTCATCCCATCGAAGAAAGTATGATACAGATCAAGCCGGGTTCAAGCTGCGCATTTTTTTCATATTCACAGGTTTGCGGGCCGATGGCGGGGTGATGGTGCCTGGCAGTCACACATGGCAGGAGGGCCTTCGGTTCGTGCCTACTGTCTGCAGAAAGCAATCAGTTTGGGGTTCTTGATCAGATCACTGAGGTGGTACTGGGCCAGGGTGTCCATGAAGCTCTTGTGGGCTTGGTAGAGAATCCGCTTGAGGCTGCACATGCCATTGATGGGACAGGTGTTGGTTTCCGAGGAAAAGCATTCGACGATGGTGGTGTTTTCAAACTGCTCCACCACATCCCTGACATTGATCTGTTCGGGTGGCCTGGCCAGCCTCATGCCACCATTGCGACCCTGGGTGGTGTTGAGATAGCCGCCCTGGGATAGAGAGTGCACCACTTTGCGCAGATGCTCCTTGGAAATGCCGAAGGCGTCGGAGATTTGCGAGATGGTGACGTTTCTGTCGGCGGCAGCGGTGTAAAGCAACACTCTGAGGGCATAATCGGTATAGCTGGTAAGGCGCATGAGCGGATTCCGTGGCTTTTGGGAAATTCTAGCGGGATTGCCAGGGGCAGTGAAAGCGATCTGGATCAATTGCAAAGGCCATTGGCTTGAAATTCCCAGGTCTTATGCAGCTTAACAGTCTGTTGGCCATGACCTGCCCCCCTTGTTTAAGGGATAATACGGGCTTCAAGGCCTCGCGGTTTGCTGCCGCCAGCATTTGGATATATGCATGAATCCTGCCATAAAACCAACCATCCCAATGGTTTTTCTCGCTTCGGCTTCCCCACGGCGGCGGGAGCTACTGACCCAGATAGGCGTCGAGTATCGACTTTTGCCACAGGATGTCGACGAGACCGCCTTGCCGGGAGAGGCGCCGGAGGCACTGGTGACCCGCTTGGCCAGGAGCAAGGCTCTGGCGGGATTTGCAGCCCTGAAGGATGCGGGTGCCCTGGTTTTGGG
>JBJHAY010000167.1:0-8074 GCA_050485205.1 Gammaproteobacteria bacterium | reverse complement strand
CATGGCTGTTGCCGACGCCATGGTCCTGAAAACGTTGCAGGCCGAAGCCATCAGGCCCGCGGTGGTATTGAATGGCGGCCATGTTGGCCAGCAGTTGGGGGTCGATGTCTGAATCTTTATTGGCGTGCATCACGCCGGCAATTCCACACATAGAAAATTCCTTATGGGTATTGTGAATATCTGCGCTCAGACCACGTCCAGCACGCGGCCGACACGGTTCACCAGGCAGGTGAGAAGCGCCATGCGCACGAATACCGCGCCGCGTGCCTGGGAGAAGTACCAGTTATGCTGGGTGTGATCGAGATCGGGTGAGAGTTCCTCTCCCCGGGCCAGGGGATGGAGGATGATGGCGTCTTCCTTGAAGGGGGTGTTCAAGTCCAGCTTGAGGGCGCCGCCATAGGTTTCGAAGTGATCACCCACCCAGGCGATGGCATTGATGTAGACCACGTCCAGGGTTGGCACCAACTCCTGGAAAGGACGGTCGGCGATACGGACATTGAGACCTCTTTCCTTGAGCAGCGCCAGCAAGGGGCTGTCGGTCTCGGTTTCGCCGTTGTCGAAAATCAGCACTTCACTGAAGACCTGGGGGAACACTGAAAAAATCTTCAGCAGGCTGTGCACCGTGCGCATTTTGTCGGGCACGCCGATGACACCTATGCGGATGCGCCTGTCATCGGGCACTTGTTCCGCGCACAGGTCCGGCCGCCATTTGAATATGGTGTAGATGTCGGCCATGGCCTGGGTTGGATGCTGGTCGATGCCATTGCCGGCGTTGATGATGGGAATGCGAAGGGAGCCCATCATTTCCGTCAATGATTCCTCGCGGGTGTCTCGCAGTACCACGCAGTCCGCGTAGTTATTGAACATTTCTCCCACATCCGCAAGGGATTCGCCCTTGGCAATGCCAGTGGTGGAACGGTCGGTGATCGACATGATGTCGCCACCCAGCCGGTGCCAGGCGCTTTCGAAGGAAAGCCGGGTACGGGTGCTGGGTTCGTAAAAGGCGCTGATCAACACTTTGCCCTGCAAGGGCGAGTGGAAGCGGCCGGGATTGCTCTCATACTTGGCCGCAAGCCTGAACAGTTGCAGCAGGGTATCGCGGTCGAACTGATCGGCGGCAATGATGTGCTGGTTTTGTATCGGCAGCAGGTGTTCGCCTTCCTCGACGATGGCCCGCAGCAATTCCTTGGGATGGGCGTCGCCGTAGACTTCCGGCCGTTGCCGCTTGACGATCTTGACGCTGTCGTCGGCTTCCACGTCAGTCTTGTCTGTGGGGTGTTGGTGGTGGTCTACCACAGTTTTCCTCCTTTCCAGTCGAGCAGAATCATGACCAGCAGGATCACCGGGGTCAGCCCCACCGCGATCATGCCGAGTGTGATAAGAACACCAAGGGCGCTGGCGCTGATCATGGGGCGGCCTCCCTGGTAGCAAGTGTCTTGAAGTCGAAGTGAGCCCGGTGCCGCCATCCCACCAGCAGCATGGCCAGTAGCGACACGGCGCAGGACACCAGGGCGGCGACATAGAAACCGATCTGGTAATAGGCGATGAGTCCGGCGGCGGTGCCGCTCAGCATGGCCAGCGAGGCGGCCCTGCCACTGGCCCAGCGCCAATACAGGCCGAATACGATGGGCCAGATGGCGCTGGCGACGAAGGCGCCGGTGAAGTGCAGCAAGGACGCCAGGGTGGTGAGGCGCGGCAGGCACAACAGCCAGGTGAACAGGCCCAGGCCCAGAATGATGTAGCGGCTCATGCGGAAGCAGTGAGCATCGCTGGCGTTGGGGTTCACATGTCCGCGGTAGATATCCTGGGTAATCAGGTCGGATGTGGCCGCCAACAGGGAGTCCAGGCTGGAAGCCAGGGCCGAGAACACCACGATGAAGACGATGAAGGCACCGGCAGTGCCCAGGACTTCTCCCGCCACCATCGGCCCCACCATGTCGGCGGAGGGGATGGAGAGCCCCAGAGACGGGGCTGCCAGTGCGATGAAACCGGCCACGATGGGCACCGGCAGCCAGAACAGGCCGGCGATCAGGTAGGCGCGGGCGCCAGTTCTGGCGCGGAAGGCAAAGGCCCGTGACCACCATACATTGGAGTGGAAAATCTCGCCGACACCGAACAGCAGGTTGTTGAACAAAAACATGATGGCGGCGGGAAACAGCAGGTTCAGCAGCATGGGATGGTCCTGGCTCAAGTCCTGATGCAGGGTGCCGATGCCCACCTGATCCACCACCAGCCAGGCGATCCAGAGCACGCCCAGCAGAATGATGACAGTCTGCACGAAGTCGGTGGCGATCACCGCCCGCAGCCCCCCCAACAGTGTGTAGGTGACACAGACCACCAGGATGACGCTCATGCCCACGTGGTAGTCGAGACCACTGAGAGCGTTGACCAGCAGGCCGCCCGCCATGCCAAGGCTGATCAGCCAGCCCAGGGCGTAGCACAGGGAAATGACCAGGAAGATGCGCCAGGTGGTAACCCCATAACGCTGCCGGATGAAGTCCCCGGAAGTGAAGCCATGGGGCAGGATTTGCTTGATGCGCCCAGCCAGTGGCGCGAACAGCAGCAAGCCCACGGCGCCCAGTGAGTAGCCCACCATGCCCCAGACGCCCAATTGAAAACTGAGCTGGGGCGCCGTCATGGTGGTGTTGCTGGTGACCCAGGTGGCCATGGCGGTGGCGCTTGCCAGGGCCAGGCCGACATTGCGGCCGGCCAGCATGTAATCATCCAGGGTTTTGTTGTTGCGACCCAGCCACCAGCCCAGGAATATCCACAACAGGCCGAAGCCCAACAGGATGGCCATGGCGAGTGCCGGGGCGAGAGGGCGGTATTCCATGGTCTCAGCCCCTCTCCGGCCTGGCGCGGGATTGGCGCCAGCCCACCAGGATGGTGCCACAGAGGGTCAGCAGCAGGGCCAGCCCCAGCCCGAAGAACAGCAAGGCCTGACCCAGGCTATGGTGCTGGACTGTGACCTGGCGTGTCGGCCCCCAGTCACCTTCCTGTTGCCGCATGCGAAAGTAGTAGTTGCCGTTTTCCAGGCCGCTTAGCGTGATTTGAGGGTCCTGGCCAGCATTGCGGTAAAGGTTGCGGGAAATCAGGTTGCGGCTGAAGTCGGCGTCGTTGGCCTGTTCGAGGATGTAGAGCGTATCTGCCGTCACCTCGCTGTGCCAGGAAAGCACGAAGTAGCCCTCGGTGGCCACGGGGGTGTCGACGTTGAGAATAGGCGCGCTGGCAAGTTCCGCGGCCCGAGACGAGCTGTTGGCTGATACCCAGATCAACCACAGGAAAAGACAATAAGCAGTCTTTGCTCTTTGCTGAGAGCGGATAACGGCCTCCCTCCGACCAGTCGGTCCCTTGCATCAGCCGTTGTGGCTGCAATGCAGGCGGTAAAATGATGCCGGGATAGCGGCCCCTGCTGCCAATGGCGCTGCTGCCGACCGCTGGGCGATCACTGAGAACACAGGTTTTGGCAAGGGTTTGGCCACCCGGATTAACCGAATAGCCCGCAAATTCTACAGAAATGAGCCTATCAAGTCCAATCGGTCCAGGATCCTGGCAGGAATTTGGACTTGAAGACAACGAGACGTTAGCATGACAGGCTCGTCGACGCCCCCCATGGCTGGGTGGCGGGGGCGGTAGCGGCGGGATCGTGGATAGTGGTGAAAAATCGCTGGATTTAACTGGCGAAGATGGTCAAAATCCGCGCTCCCCAACCCTGCCAAGTCCTTGCTGGCCGTGACCTGAACTGAGGAGATTGCCTTGGACCAGAAGTACAAGCAACCCTGGAGCATCCAGAAATCCAACGAACTCTACGGCATCGAGCGTTGGAGCAACGATTATTTCGGTGTATCACCCAAGGGCCGAGTCACTGCGCGCACCCTCAATACCGAGGTGGAGTTGCTGGAAATCGTCGAGGGCATGATTGAGCGCGACTTGCAAATGCCTGTCCTGCTGCGCATCGAAAATATTCTGGATGCGCAGATCTACCGCCTCAACAACGCCTTCAAGGAAGCCATCGACCAGATGGAATATAAGGGCGAATATCGTGGCGTCTACCCCATCAAGGTCAATCAGCAGGCCCAGGTGGTGGAAGAAATCGCGCACTTCGGTTCACGCTACAAGCATGGCTTCGAGGTGGGCAGCAAGCCCGAAATCATTGTCGCCATGTCCACGCTGGAAGAGCCCGGCAGCCTGATCATCTGTAATGGCTACAAGGACCAGGAGTTCATCGAACTGGGTCTGCACGCCATCAAGCTGGGCTTTCAATGTGTGTTCGTGGTGGAAACCCCCACTGAGATTCCCATCATCATCGAGAGCAGCCGCCGCCTCGGCATCGAGCCCATCATCGGGGTGCGTATCAAGACCACGGCCAAGGTCAGCGGCCATTGGAACAGCACCAGTGGTGACCGCAGCGTCTTTGGTCTCACCTCCACCCAACTCATCGACCTGGTGGACACGCTGAAGCAGGAGGAGATGCTGCATTGCCTGCAATTGCTGCATTGTCATCTGGGGTCGCAGATACCCAATATCCAGGATATCCGCAACGGCATTACCGAAACCTGTCGCTTCTATGCCGACCTCATCAAGGAGGGCGCCGCCCTGCGTTATATCGACCTGGGTGGCGGATTGGCGGTGGACTACACCGGCTGGGCCAGCAACGATGGCCAGAGCCGCAACTACAGCCTGCATGAATACTGTGTCGACATCGTCGACGCCCTCAAGGACACCCTTGACCGTTATGGGATTGCCCATCCCACCATCGTCACGGAGTCCGGCCGCGCCACCATCGCCTATTCATCGATTCTGATTTTCAATGTGCTCGATACCACCACTTTCGAGCCCACCAGTCTGCCCGAGCCGAAGTCGGATGAGCACAGCCTGATCACCAGCTTGCGCGAGATCTACGGCAATCTGTCGCCTGCCAGAGTGCAGGAGTGCTACAACGATGCCCACTTCTATCGTGACGAGGCGCGTGAGCTGTTCAAGCGCGGCCAGTTGGATCTGCGTACCCGTTCCGCCGCCGAAAATCTGTTCCTGGACATCCTGCACCAGATTGCCGACATCACCGAGACCATGACCAGGGTGCCGCAGGATCTGGAAGGGCTGAAATTGTCCCTGGCAGATATTTACTATGGCAATTTCAGCCTGTTCCAATCCCTGCCGGATTCCTGGGCCATCGATCAACTGTTCCCCATCGTGCCCTTGCACAGACTGGATGAAAAGCCGGACCGGCTGGCCGTGATCGCCGACATCACCTGTGACTGCGATGGCAAGATCGACAGCTTCGTGGGCGAGGAAGAGGTCAGCAAGACCCTGCCTTTACACGATCTTAAGGAAGGTGAGGAATACTATCTGGGGGTGTTCCTGGTGGGCGCCTACCAGGAAACCCTGGGTGACCTGCACAACCTGTTTGGGGATACCAATGTGGTGAGCGTGCGCATCAACCGGGATGGCAGCTATGACTTCGTGAAGGAAATTCATGGTGACACCATTGCCGATGTGCTCAGCTACGTGGAGTACGACACCAGGGAACTGCAGCGCCGCTACCGCAACACCGCCGAACGCGCTGTGCGCGAGGGTCGCATCACCGCCAGGGAGCGTCAGCGGATCATCAAGGCATTCAACGACAGCATGCAGGGTTATACCTATTACGAGAAGGAAGATTGACGACACAGCCCTGTCTGTAGGAGCGAGCCCTGCTCGCGACCCGAGCCTGGGTTGCTTAAATGAGCATCGCCCAGGCCGCGAGCAGGGCTCGCTCCTACGGGGGGGCGGGCGCGGTGAAACAGGATTGGCACAGACAGAGGTAGTAGAGACATGGCAAAAGTACTGATCATCGGCGCCGGTGGCGTCGGCCAGGTGGTGGCACACAAATGTGCCCAGCTTCCCGAGGTGTTCAGCGAGATCACCCTCGCCAGCCGCACCGTGGAAAAGTGCGACAGGATTGCCCAAGGCGTGCTGGAAAAGCAGGGCAGGAAAATCAACACCGCCCAGGTGGATGCCGACGACGTGCCGGCACTGGTGGCCCTGATCAAGCAGGTGCAGCCAGTACTGGTCATCAATGTGGCCCTGCCTTATCAGGACCTCACCATCATGGACGCCTGCCTGGAAACCGGCGTGCACTACCTGGACACCGCCAATTACGAACCCCTGGATACCGCCAGGTTCGAATACAAGTGGCAGTGGGCCTACCAGGAGCGCTTCCAGCAGGCGGGCCTCATGGCCCTGCTGGGTTCGGGATTCGATCCCGGCGCCACCAATGTCTTCACTGCCTGGATCGCCAAGCATTACTTTGACGAAATCCATACCCTGGACATCATTGATGTCAATGGCGGCAATCACGGTTATCCCTTTGCCACCAATTTCAATCCCGAGATCAATATCCGCGAAGTGACCGCCGATTGTCGGCATTATGAGAATGGCGAATTCCTCACTACGCCGCCCATGTCACTGAAACAAAGCTTTACCTGCCCGGATGGTGTCGGCACCTATAATATCTACCGTCTTTATCACGAAGAATTGGAATCATTGGCAAAGAATTTCCCGACCTTGCGCAAGGCGCAGTTCTGGATGAGTTTCGGCGAGAGCTATCTCAAGCATCTGGAAGTACTGGGCAATGTGGGCATGACCCGCATCGATCCGGTGGAGTTCCAGGGACAGCAGATCGTGCCTATCCAGTTCCTCAAGGCCTTGCTGCCCGACCCTTCCACTCTGGGACCGCGTACCAAGGGCAAGACCTGCATCGGCTGCTATGTCACCGGCATCAAGGACGGCAAGCCCAAGTCCGTCTATGTCTACCAGATCTGCGACCATCAGGAGTGTTACGCGGAAGTGGGTTCCCAGGCCATCTCCTACACCACTGGCGTGCCCGCCATGATCGGCGCCAAGATGATGCTGGAGGGCAAGTGGATGCAGCCGGGGGTTTGGAACATGGAACAACTGGACCCGGACCCCTTCATGCGTGACATGAACCTCTACGGCCTGCCCTGGAAAGTATTGGAAGATCCCGATTTCGGCCTGTTGCCCTGATGAAGAACGCCAGCCGTAGTTTCGAAACTTTTGATGCCAGCCGAGTGCCTTCTCCCTGTTTCGTGGTGGACGAGGTGGCGGTGCGCGCCAATCTGGAAATCCTGGCGCGGGTGCAGTCGGCTTCTGGCGCCAAGGTGTTGATGGCACTGAAGGCTTTTTCCATGTTCAGCCTGGCGCCGCTGATCAGCCGATACCTTGCGGGAACTTGTGCCAGCGGCCTGCACGAGGCCCGGCTGGGAAGGGAGGAGTTCGGCGGCGAGGTACACACCTTCTCGGCTGCCTACACCGCCCATGACTTGCCGGAAATCCTGGAGATTTCCGACCATGTGGTATTCAACTCCTTTGGTCAGTGGCAGCGCTTTCAGCCCCTGATCTCCGAGTATCGCGAGCGGCGTCCCGCACTGCGCTTTGGACTGCGCATCAACCCCAGGCACTCCGAGGGCACCACCCCGATCTATGATCCCTGCGCACCGGGCTCGCGCCTGGGAATTCCCCTGGATCAGTTCGAGGGCCAGGACTTGCGTGGCATCAGCGGTCTGCACTTTCATACCCTGTGTGAACAGGATTTCGAACCCTTGGCGCGGACCCTGGATGCGGTGGAACGGCAGTTCGGTCATCTGCTGCCTTCCCTGGAATGGGTGAATTTCGGCGGCGGCCATCACATCACCCGGCCTGATTATCAGGTGGATGCCTTGATCGAGCGCATCAAGTCCTTCCGCGCAAAATACGGGGTTCGGGTGTACCTGGAGCCGGGGGAGGCCATTGCCATTCATACCGGCGTGTTGGTCAGCGAGGTCTTGGACATCGTGCACAACGGCATGGACATTGCCATTCTTGATACCTCTGCCACCTGTCACATGCCCGATACCCTGGAAATGCCCTATCGGGCCAATGTGTTCGGGGCCGGCCTGGCGGGTGAAAAGCCCCACCATTACCGCCTGGGTGGCCAGACTTGCCTTGCGGGGGATGTGATGGGCGATTATAGTTTCGATCAAGCGCTGCGCATTGGGCAGCGCTTGATTTTTGACGACATGGCCCACTACACCAT
>JBJHAY010000166.1:0-8088 GCA_050485205.1 Gammaproteobacteria bacterium | reverse complement strand
TACACCCAGTTGACCCCCGCCGCGGCCATCAGCGGAGTCGTGCCCGCATAGGTGGAGATATGGGGGTCGGCGCCATATTCCAGCAGGAGTTTCATCACCGTGAGATCACCCGACAGGGCCGCCGACAGAAAGGGTGTCTGGCCGGTGAAATCCACCCACTCCAGGGAACCCACGCCCAGGTAGTGATTGCGGAAAGGTGGGGTTTCCTTGGTTCTGGCATTGACGTCGGCGCCCTTTGCCAGCAGCAGCTTGATGAGTTCCAGTACCGGCCCGCGGTCCACGTGGTTGTCCAGGGTGGCGCTGTTCAGGTAAAGGTTGCGGACATTCACGGCCTCCCAGAGCGGGCTGCGTCCGTACCAGTCGGAATGGTTGATTTTCGCGCCTTGTTCAAGCAGAAAGCGGGCAGTGGCCATGTTGTTGTTGGAAATGGCCATCAGCAGGGGATGGATGTCGTTGGCTTCTGGCTTGTCGATTTCCGCTCCATTTGCCAGCAGCACCGCGGCCACGTCCTTGTGATCGTGGCGCGCGGCATACAGCAGGGCGGTCATGCCGCCGGGAATGGGGTCACGCCTGCCCCGGTCGGCGGGGGTGCCACCGCGGATGATGCCGATGCCGAAACCGAAGCCCTGCTGGGAGTTGGGCGCCACCCACGCCGGGGTTTCACCGACATGGGTATAGAGGTTGGGGTCGACCCCCTGTTGCAGCAAGTACTCGACGATATCGGCATGGCCTTCCCGGGCGGCCAGCATCAATGCGTTCTGCCCAAAGTCAGGATCACGGTAGTTGACGTCAGCGCCGTGCTCAACCAAGGTCCTGACCGTTGCCAGCACTCCCGTGCTGGCCGCCGACATGAGAACGGATTCTCCCGTGGACTCAAGGGTATTGGGCCTGGCACCAGCTTGCAGCAGCAACTCAAGCATGGGCTTGCTGGCATTGGCGACAGCGAGGCTGATCGGGGCGACATTGTAGGGGTTGATGATGTTGGGATCGGCGCCCGCCTCAAGCAGCTTGGTGGCGGCGTCCAGGTCATCGTAGCGAACCACCCAATGCAGGGCTGGAGTACTGAACTGGCCATAGGCATCCGGATCAGCGCCCTGGCTGAGCAGTGCCAGCATGGTATAGGTATCCTGGTTCATGGCGGCATCGGCCAGGCTGACACTCGGCCCGGCACTGTGTACGGCAGACTGTTCCAGATCCCTCCCGAGACTTTGCACGGCGCCTTGCACGACGCTTTGTCCGGCAACCGGGACCGGCAGATGGGTCAACAAGACAAACAGGGCAAGCAAGGGCACACGGAGTTTGCGGCTTAGCATAGCGCCTCCTTTTTTTATGGTGTTAAAGGCAGCAATCTATTCTATTGTGATGCAGGAAGCTGATCAGCTATCCGGCATGGCACGACTTCCGTACTGATATTGCATCAGTGCCTGACTTGAGAATACACAAAGGCGGGGCACGTCATAACAATATGCTATGGGGCAGTGGCTGACTTGTCGATAGCGGCTTATTCTTGTTGAGAACAAAGACCCATGAAGGTACGTCAGCTTCAATCATGTTTTTGGTCCCAAGGCCTCGGCGGCGCTGGAGGTCGATCAGGCAGAACTGTACGTATCCGGACATTGATTGTGCGCAGACGGACAGCCATGGCTGGTCTCATACCACAAGAGTATGATTATCAAAGTGTTTTCTTTTGGCGTGAATATTGCTGCCCAAACAGAGAATGAAATCAATGGGCCAGATATTGTGTTGAGCCATTATCTCAAGGTTTTTTTTCATAACTTGTTAAGGCAGAAGGTCATCACCCTGATCAATATTGGTGGCCTGGCCATTGGCATGGCTGTGTTTATGCTGGTCAGTTTGTATGTCAAGGAAGAGTACAGTTTCGAGCAGCGTTGGGATAAAGCCGAGCGAATCGTCCGTACCGTCAGCACACTGAGATTCAATGCTGATAACTTCATTGAAATAGGCTCCGGGTCACCCAGTGCACTGGAAAAATTCAAGGTCTTTTACCCGGAAGAGATAGAAACAGGAAGCAGAGTATTTGCTACCGGGCAGAGCCTCCTGATTGATCAGGAAGAGGTGCAGGGCGCTGTGAGTTTTGTTGATCCGGAAATTCTGGATGTTTTCAATTTCGAGGAAATAAGTGGCAGCCTGGCTGATACTCTCGCAGCTCCCGGCCTTATCGCGCTGGAGGAAGAAACGGCCCTCAGGCTGATTGCGGGGGAGGCTTTGGGGCGGTCACTGGTTCTCAGACTGAATGATGGCAGCGAGAGAGACTTGAGGGTAGCAGCGATTTACCGTTTACCGGAAGGCAAAGGGCAATTGGAGTTTCCCAGTCTGAGCCTGCTGGCAGAGGAACTGCTGCCTGACTTTGTGGGTACGGAAAGTGACTGGATGAGTGGGGCGGATGTGACGACCTGGTTGCTGTTACAGGATCCTGATGGTGCAGCACGTATCAATGCGCGCACCAATGAGTTTGTGGAGCAGTTTGTCAGGGTGCCGTGGATGTTCAACGATTAACCGGTAACGGACTATTTCTCAATACGTGTGCAGCCCGTTGCCGATATTTATTTCAATCCCCTGATGACAGAAGAGGGGGGATCGAGACTTGCTGCCAACAGTTTTGCCATGGTGGCTGCGCTGGTCTTGCTGATTGCAGTGATCAATTTCGCCATTCTGTCCATTGCTAGAAGTGCGGAGCGTGTCCGCGAGGTGGGGGTAAGAAAAGCCAGTGGCGCACATCACGGGCAGCTACAGGGTCAATTTTTACTGGAGGCTTTGTGTCAGGTAGTGGTGGCCTTCCTGATTGCATTGGCCTTATATGAAGTGCTCGCTCCCGTATTCGAGTCATTGGTTCAGACTGAATTGTTCACGAATATTTTTTCCCTGCCCTATCTGCTTTGGGGTTTGTTCCTGATAGCCCTTATTACCTTGATGGGTGGGATGTATCCGGCTTTCGTGCTTGCTGCATCCAGGCCTGAAGGGGCACTGAAGTCAGGGGGAGATACTTCAATGGGTAATACCCTGTTCAGAAAGGTGCTGGTGTCCTTCCAGTTCACCATTGCGGTTGGGCTTATCATCGCCAACTTTGTGATTTACCAGCAAATGATTTACGTACAGCAACATGATGCCGGGTTTGAGGCAGAGCAGGTGGTTTCGGTGGCGCTCAACTCAGAAGTGGCCCAGAATAATGGCACAGCCCTGGCTAATGAGATTGCACGTATTGACGGTGTGAGCCTGGTAACGCCAGCTTCACGTGCCGCCAATCGCCTCGTGGGGTCGATGCAGGTGACAAGCATGACACGTGAGAGGGGAAGTGATGTGTCGGTGGAACTATATACCTATAGCGTAGGTTACGACTTCTTCTCCTTGTATTCCATGACCATTCTGGCTGGGCGGGCTTTTTCCCGTGAGCGGGATCCCTTGATTGACTTTAGGACTTATGACGCAGAGGAAAGCGGTCCTTTTACCACCAAGGTGGTTGTCAATGCATCAGCAACAAGGGATTTAGGTTTTGCATCGCCACAGGAAGCCATCGGGACTCTTTTGTATACACCATTCCGAAACGAGGATGGCGAAATAAACTTTGCCCAGCGTGAAATTATCGGAGTGGTGGCAGACAGCCAGTTTGATTCTCTGAGAATGGCGCCCCGCAGTGAAATGTTCTGGATCAGTGGCAATTCGAACTGGTTGCTTTCTTTCCGGGTAGAAGAATCTTCGATGAGTGCTATCACTGAGGCAGTGGAGACAGTCTGGCGTGATGTGATTAACACTGGCAGGCCCATGATCATGTTTGGTGCGAATATCGTGGCAGAGCAATTTGGACAAGAAGGGAGAGAAGGGCGTCTCTTAGCCGGTTTTGCCATGCTGGCGATACTGGTTTCCTGCATGGGGCTTTATGGTCTGGTGGCCTTTGATGCCACCAGGCGCACCAAGGAAATCGGGGTCAGAAAAGTGCTCGGCGGTAATCACGGCAATATTCAGTCGCTGTTTCTGCGCCAGTATTTCTGGCCGATGCTGGCAGCCAATCTCATCGCCTGGCCCGCTACCATCTGGGCAATGCAGCAATGGCTGCAGCGCTTTCCCTATCAAGTGGAGCCCTGGCTGTTTGTGCCCATATGTCTTTTGGCAGGTCTGATGGTGGTATTGATCGCTGGCTCAACGCTTGGCTTGACGGTGTTGAAGGCCTGTAAAACAAAGCCCGCGCAGTTGTTGCGGTATGAGTGATGTAAGCGGGTGCTATTGCCGCTTAACTCTTCGCGCACAAGGGCCAAGCTGCCGCAGAGCCAATCATGATGACAAGTGGGCTAGAGTAGAATTCGTGTTCGGACTTCAGATTCTGACCAGGTGCCTGGGCTGGGCACCCTGCACCGCGGTCAAGGGCACGGCATGGTCGAAGGTTACCATGGTGCCATCATGCTGTACTGCCAGCGCCAGCAGGTAGGCATCGGTGAGCTGGCGTGGGTTGAACAGTTCCTGCCAGTCGAACAGCCTTGCATCCAGCAGGGACAGGTCGTCTGCCCAGAATTCATGAGCATCGGTTTGCGTTGCCTCGTGCAGTCGCGTGGCGATTTCTGCGGGAGCTCGCGCATTGGGATAAGTCGGCTGCGACATGATGCGAATGCAGCCATTCTGGGTCAGTGGGCAGGATGCCCAACCATGATGGATATTATCGCCCAGCCAGGCGAGGGCGGTTGAGTGGTGCAGGTGACTGCTGTCCAGCAGGGCAATCAGCACGTTGACATCCAGCAACGCCCGCATCAGACACCCTGTTCCTCGCGCAGGCGATCCACCATTTCATTTGTGATCAGGGTCTTGCCCGCGGGTAATGGCCTGAACCCGTATAGGGCGGGAGGTTCCTCCACCGCGCGGGCATTCGATGGGGTAGTCGCGGTGAGTGCCTGGCGCGCCAGTGCCGAGAGCACCTCACCTGCTGTTTTGCCCTGACGCCGGGCCAGTTCCTTCACGGCGGCCAGCACCGAGTCGTCTATGTCCAATGTTGTTCGCATGCTTGCCTCTTCTGCAATTGCCGCGCTTCCTTGCATCCTTGTCATGGCCGTCCCTTGACTATGCTCAGTTACTGTGTTGATGCGTTGATGCTAAAGCATCTGATGAAATATTGGCAAGTTCTGATGAGGTATAAATGCTTCCAACTAAGTACGGGTAAGCTGGAGCCACCCTGGTACCTGTACGCATGCGGACATTAAATGTTTGCAGGCGGACACCAGCGAGTAGCCTTATTCCGCAAGATTATGATTATCAAAGGGTTTTCTTTTGGTGTGAAAATTGCTACCTACACAGAAACATTTGGCAATAGAGTTTAAATTTTGTTTCTAAGCTAGTTTTCCGAAAGTATGCGAGAAACGAGGGGATGATATGTTTTGGCATTTTATGCTCAATTTTGGCCGTAGCCTGCGTGCCAATAAAGCCCTCACTCTGATAAACGTCATCAGCCTGGCTCTAGGTTTGACGGTATTTGGCATTGCGTCCTTGTATGTGCAGCGAGAACTAAGTTACGACCAAGGGTGGCCAAACGCGGAGCGCATTCATCGTGTTGTTGTGCAGCGCCAGGGGCTGCCGGGCTCTCCGGATGGTGTCAGCACCGCCGTTGATCCACGCAGTTACCAGTTGCTGCTCGATAATTTCTCCGAGCAGATAGAGGCGTCCACGCGTCAGGTCTCGATTCCCGTGCAGGTGCAGGTGGGAGAGACAAAGGATGCCATTAATTTCCTGACCCTGGTTGATCCCTCTTTCGCAGACATCTTCCCGCTTGAGGTTAGCGAAGGCAGCCTGACACGGGTGCTGGAAAATCCCGGATTGATCGCGCTTTCCGAAGACAGGGCAGATGTCCTGGGCGACGCCGGGCGCGTGGGGCAGCGTCTCTTGGTAAGCGCCCCTTATGGTGGTGGAGAACAGGAGTTTGAGGTGGGAGCGATCATACGTGTGCCGGAACTCACGGCGGTACCAATTGACATGCTGACGGTTATCAGCGAACACGCAGCAGCGCTTGCTGCACCCTGGGAATCATCGACAGCCATTCGATTGTTGCTCAAGCCTGGTGTGGGGACGGAGGAGTTCAATGAGCAAATGCCGTCCTTTGTCGAAGGAGTTCTCGCTGTCGACAATAGTGCGCTTCAGATAGATGGCATCAGCGAACATCTGTTCTATAAGCTCCAGCCTGTTCATGAAATCTATCTGAATCGCATGGGTTTTGAAGAGTCTTTGGTAATCTTCGGCGACAAGTCCAAGGTGGCCACCTTTGCTGCAGTGGGCCTGCTGGTGTTATTGGTGGGTTGCTCCAACTCCGCGAGCCTGAGCTTTACCAACGCGCTGCGCCGGCGGCGCGAGGTTGGCATCCGCAAGGCCGCCGGCGCAGGCAAGCAGTCGATCATGCAGCACTACCTTGGCGAGACAGTGCTGCTGTCACTTGTTGCCTGTGGACTGGCCCTGGTGTTTCAGGAGCTGTTGCTTGCGCCGGTCCAGACCCTGTTCAACATCAGCGGTAATCTCAGCCCAGGCTGGGCGGACTATGGGTTGCTACTGGCCATCGCGGCGCTCATTGGAATGATCAATGGTGCCTATCCAGCCTTCACGCTATCCGGATTACGACCGCAATCGGTATTGGAGACCGAGGTAACGGCCAGCGGCAAGGGCTCAAAGCGTGCCAGTGCACTCCTGGTAGGCGGACAGTTCACGCTGACAGTGATTTTTCTCGCCAGTGCCCTTGTACTCTACACACAACTTACCGTGGCCCAGGCCCAGCCATTGGGCTACGACTATCAAAACCTGTTGTACTTCTCATTCCCGCCGTCCACAGGTTTGCCAAACCCTTCGGTAATAGCCAACACTTTGGAGAATCTGCCCGGCGTCGAGGCCGCAATTCCCTTTGTCACAGTTCCTCCCAACATGAATTTGCCCCTCGACATCAACGCGGTGAATTTGGTTTCCAGGCAGGAAAGTGAGACAGAGGTGCAAACTACACGCCTGATGATCGTTGAAAACTTTCCGGCAATGATGGGCATTCCGCTGTTGGCCGGCCGGGCACTGGATGAAAATCGCGACCGGTGGGCAAACAGCCCGGAGGATTCCGGCAGAGTGGAGAATGCTCTCCTGAATCGGAGCGCTGCCCAGGCGCTGGGTTTTGCTACGCCGGTATTGGCGGTTGATCAGGTTGTCTACCTGCGGGGCAATGCGAGTGGCAATCAAGTCGACACGCCTGTACGCATCGTCGGCGTCCTTGAGGACAACCTTTACTCCTCCATACATCGCCGTCCGGTGCCTGAAATCTATGCGCACCCCGCAGAGATCAGCTATGCCCAATACATGCTCCGCTACGACTCCTCTTCGGCGAACGATGTCCAACAACGCGTTACGGCTTTACTGGAACCATACGGCATCGAACTTTATTTTACGTTCATCGAGGATCGCATCAGATCTGCCTACGCACAGGAAAGAAGCGAAAGCCGGATGCTGCTGATCGCGGCCGGTCTGGCACTATCGCTCTCCTGTATAGGAATGTACGGTCTGGTTGCCGCCAGCATGGCCAGATCTGTCAAGGAAGTGGGCATACGCAAGGTGCTGGGTGCCACCATCCGCAGTCTGCTGGGGCTGTTTATCTGGCGCTATTCTCGACCAGCGCTATTGGCCAACCTCATTGCCTGGCCGGTAGCCGGCTGGTTCGTGCTGCGCTGGATTCAGCGCTTTCCGTACCAGATTGACCTGGCCTGGCTCTTGCCGATTTTCCTCTGCGCATCACTGGTGGTGCTACTAGTCTCCTGGTTGACGATTGTCGCGGCGACAGCACGGGCGGCGCAACGTCCGCTTTCGAACTCGCTGCGTTATGAGTGAGAAAGCACAGTTAAGCACTCATCGATTGGGTCTTGAATGATGTTGGTTGCCGAACGAAATATCATTAAGGTACTCACCAGGCCCTGGTGAATTAGTTAAACTCCGAGTAGCTCCAGAATGTTCATAAACCATGTCACCACAGCCATCACCAACCTGCTGAAAAACAGGCTGTTCGCTGCCATCAACATCATCGGTCTGGCAATCGGGCTTGCAGCTTGCATCATGATTGCGCTGTATGTCAAA